>JAVBUS010000253.1:0-14005 GCA_031555125.1 Eubacteriales bacterium
GGGATCTCCGCCAGCTTGCGCGCCGTATGCTCAGTGGCCTGGGTGCGCACCCACACATCGGCCATGTTGCTGGCCACAAATTGCTCATCGATATCCCGCTCCATCCCGCGCCAGGTGGCGTCGATGCCCACATACAGCGTAATCGCCAGGGCACAGATCAGCCAAATCGCGCAGAAAGACATCCACCCTTCCCGGAAATCGCGCAGCAGCTTGCGGGTCAGCGGGCTGACGCGTGCGCTTCGTCTTACCACGCGATCTCCTCCATGGCCACCGGCGCGTCATTGGTGACCGCGCTGTCGATGTGCCCGTTCTTCATGCGGATCACCCGCTGTGCCGCGGGCACGATGGCCGCGTTGTGGGTGATGATCATCACGGTCTTGCCCATATCCCGACCCACCTGCTGCAGCAGGGTCAGCACCATGCGCCCGGTCTGGGAATCCAACGCGCCGGTGGGTTCATCGCACAACAGCAGCGCCGGGTTTTTGCACAGGGCTCGGGCGATGGCTACCCGCTGCTGCTCGCCGCCGGACAGCTGGGCCGGAAAGTTGTTCATCCGGTCCCCCAAGCCCACCCGTTCCAGCACCTCCCGGGGATCCAGGGGCTGCTTGCACACCTGCCGGGCCAGCTCCACGTTCTCCAGCGCCGTCAGGTTGGGCATCAGATTATAAAACTGGAATACAAAGCCCACATCATAGCGGCGGTACAGGGTCAGTTCCTTTTCGTTCAGGGGTACGATATCCCGGTCCCCCACCAAGATTTTGCCCGATGTGGCGCGGTCCATGCCGCCCAACAGGTTAAGCACAGTGGTCTTGCCCGCGCCGCTGGGACCCAGCACCACGGCAAACTCCCCTGCCTTCACCTCAAAACTCACGCGGTCCACTGCGTGAATGGCCATCTCACCGATCTGATAGTATTTGCTCACATCCACCAGTTGAATATCCGCCATACAATGCTCCTTTAATCACTTCGACAAATCGGCCCGCGCATCATCCGATAGCTTAAACAGCCGCGCCACATAGTCCAGGGCCAGGTTTCGCATTGCCTCCGCCGGCGGGGCGTCGGGCATGGTGGCCACCGCTACGAATCCGGCCAGCAAAAACCGCGCCATGTACTGCGGCTCCGGCGCATCCAGCACCCCCTGCCGGTGTCCCTGGATCAACGCCCGCTCCAGCACCGGCTCCATCAGCGACATGACATGATGCTGCACCCGCAGCTGCATTTCCGGCCGCATCCGCGCCCGCTCCAGGGTACCCGTTTGGTCCACCTTGCTCAAAAAGGTATCCAGCGCCCGCACCACATTGTGCATGCGAGCCAGCGGCGATAGCGTCTCATCCCGCAGCAGCTGGGCGAACTCCTCCACATTCATTTGAATAAACTGGTCGATGGTGGCCAAAAATATGTCTTCTTTGGAACTGAAGTAGTAATAAAACAGCCCTTGAGCCACGCCGACACGCTTGACGATGTCGCTGACCATGGTCTGCTCATACCCCTGTTCCCAGAATAACTCCATGGCCGCTACGATAAGCTCTTGGCGGCGTTCTTCCGGCGCTTTGGTGATGCGTGCCATGCAAAAGCCTCCCTGTGCATCGTGAACCGTTGACTAAAGTCAGTCGTTGACTTGTGTCAATCAGTATACGCAGGCAAGTTCCTCCTGTCAAGCCATTTGATGGGGGCTCACCCATTTGCCTTTACACCGTCAGCTCGTAGACCATGCTCTCCCCGACGTGCTTCTTGGTCTGATAGGGCGAGCGGTGTACACACCGGAAACCATACTTGTCATAAAACCGATACGTGCAATCCGTATTGGTGATCAAGCGAATGCTGTGTCCCCCATCCTGTCGGCAACGGGCCACCATGGCATTCACCAGCGCCGTGCCCACGCCCTTGCGATAGGCCTCGCGGGATGCTAACGCCAATAGCTCGCTGTCGGCACCCGCCAGCAGCCCTTTGATGATGGGCGTCCCGCGATCCATCCCTACGTCAAAAAAGGTGCGGAATGCCGCCCAAAAGGGCTCGGATTTTGTCCAGCGTCCGCCAGCCATTTGCACCATAAGCTGCAACATGGTGGCACCACGCGGCTTTACCGGCCTTCCCTTGGCCAGGGCCGGGAGCGCCTTTTTGCTGTATGTGGCGCACAAAAGCCCCGCCACCTCCCCTTCCACCTCCGCCACATAGGCGTAGTGACTGATCTGCAGCAAAAACTGCGTGTAGTTGCGCAACACACGCCAGTCCCGTTCCTCCATTGGGCAGTGAATAAAACTCTCGTGCAGACTCTGGGCGCACCCCTCCAGGTCGGATTCCCTATAGGGCCGAATCACAAACTGCATGATGCGTCCTCCAATGATAGTTACCTGTTGCTAGGGCGTGTTTCAAAAGTGGAGGAAGTGCAAGTTCCAAGGATTTTGCGCCAGATCAAGAAATCGGAACGCGGCGTACTGGAGGTACGCCAAGTGCAGAACGACACCGATATGGCGGAAAAGCCGCCGGAAATTGCGCTTCCGGAGTTTTGAAACACGCCCGAATCACAAACATTATTTTAGCTAAAATCCGTACCGCTGTCAAACCGTGAGGAACTGCATGAAAGAGAAAAAGAGCGCCGCCCGCTCACGGGGAGCAGGACAGCGCTCTTTCTGCGCGATCAGGTCAGTCGATGGGGCCTTCCTCCGCAGTCACGTCCCCTTCGGTGAATTCCTCCCAATGCTCGCCCTCTTCCTCTTGCATGGCCTGGCGGCCCAACTCCTCCTCGGATACAGGCACCTGTGTGGGCGTAGCGGGCGAGGGGGCAGGCGAGGGCGCGGGTGAAGCGGTAACCACTGCCGACGGTTCCTGTGTGCTGGTGGGATCCGCCTTGTTGGGCTGCAAATTGAGCACCAGGATCACCAGCAGCACAACCACCAGCATGCCACCCAGCGCAATGAGCATTGTCCGTTGTTGCTTATTCATGCCCCTTGTCCTCCCGCCTTGTGTTACACGAGCTCAATGAGCCCATAATCGCCATCGTTGCGGCGATAAGCGGTGCAAACCGCCTTATTCTCCACGTTATAAAACATAAAGAAGTTATGTCCCAGCAAGTCCATTTGCAGCAGCGCATCCTGCACGGTCATGGGCTTGCTCTCGTAGCGCTTGACCTTGACCACCCGGAACTCCTCGTCGCCTTCCTCAGCCTCGGTGATATCGGCCAGGGTGACCTCCTCCTCGGGCTCAGGCGATTGACGCAGATTGCGATTCATGCGGGTCTTGTACTTTTTGATTTGGCGTTCCAGCACATCGATGCCTTTGTCCACGGCGGGCATGGCGCTTTCGCGCTCCTCGTTCTCGGTGCGAAGCATCTGGCCCCCATAGGGCATGTTGATCTCCACCTTGAACATGCGCTTGCGCTCGGTAATCTTGACGTGCAGCGTGGTCTGATCCGCGGCTTCGCTCCGGTAGTAAGCATCGAGGCGCTGATGGATCTTTTTCTCCATAGTGTGCAAGATATCCTCGGGCAACCTGGCATCCTTGGCAGCAAAACGAACGATCATGTGCAGGCCTCCTTCGTGGTTTTTTCCGGGGGACACTCCCCCGGCCCTTGCTCACACGCTCTATTTGCATATAGTATACCCAATTGCGCCGCACTTTTCAACCTCTGCGGGCGCAATTGGGCATGGATGGGGATTATTCCTTATTTTTTCTGGACTCCAGTTTTTTGCGCATGTCTGCCGACAACACCCGCTTGCGCATGCGTAGGGCCTTGGGCGTAATCTCCAGCAGTTCGTCGTCGTCGATGAACTCCAGGCATTCCTCCAGCGTCAGCGCCCGCATAGACACCAGCTTCATAGAATCCTCTGCCCCGGCGGAGTTGCGCATGGAGGTTAGGTGCTTCTTGCGGCAGACGTTGACGTCGATGTCGCCGCTGCGGGCGTTCTGCCCAACGATCATGCCGGTGTACACCGGGGTGCCCGGTCCATAGAACAGGGTTCCCCGATCCTGGGCATAGAACAGACCGTACTGCACAGCCTCACCGGTCTCAAAGCTCACCAGTGCCCCCTGCTGCCGATGGGGAATCTCCCCCTTAAAGGGCTCGTAACACTCAAATATCGAAGACATGATGCCCTCGCCCCGGGTGTCGGTCATAAACTCTGACCGATAGCCGAACAGGCCACGAGAAGGCACGCTAAACTCCAGCCTTACCCGCTCCGTGCCGTGCATCTCCCGCAGAATACCCCGTCGGCGACCCAGCTTTTCGATGACGGCACCGGCATAGGCCGCCGGTACATCCGCCACCATGCGCTCCACCGGCTCGCACCGCACCCCGTCGATATCCCGGAGCAGTGCTTCCGGCTTGGATACCTGGAACTCATATCCCTGCCGCCGCATGTTCTCAATCAAAATGGACAGGTGCAGCTCACCGCGGCCGGAAACCACGAAGGCGTCGGTGCTCTCGGTATCGGTGACCCGCAGGGACACGTCGGTCTGCAGCTCCCGCATCAGTCGACCCCGCAGGTGGCGGCTGGTCACGTAGGTGCCCTCCCGCCCGGCAAAGGGACTGTCATTGACCGAGAAAGTCATCTGCACCGTGGGCTCGGAAATCTTGACGAAGGGCAGCGGCTCAGCGCTCCCCGGCTCGCACACCGTATCGCCGATCATGATATCCTCGATACCAGTCAGGGCCACGATGTCCCCCATCCCCACCGAATCCACCGACACGCGCTTCAGGCCGTCAAAGCTGAACAGACCGGACAGCCGCAACGGTTGAGACACCGTATCGCTGCCATAGGTGGCACGTACCGCCATGGTCCCCATGCGGATCATGCCGCGGGTCACGCGGCCAATGCCGATGCGGCCCACATAGTCGTTATAATCGATGGTGGACACCAGCACCTGCATGGGGCCGTCGGGATCCCCTTGGGGGGCGGGAATGTACTGGAGAATGGCTTCGAACAAGGGGCGCAGATCCGTACCGGGCTGCCCCATGTCCAGGGTGGCCGTACCCTGCCGGGCGGAGGCATAGATGATTGGATGCTCCAACTGGGCCGCATCGGCTTCCAAATCGATGAGCAGATCCAGGATCTCGTTGATGACCTCCTCGCAGCGGGCATCCGCGCGATCTACCTTGTTGATGACGATGAGCACCGGGTGTTGCAACTCCAGCGCCTTTTTGAGCACAAAGCGGGTCTGCGGCATGGGGCCTTCGAAAGAGTCCACCAGCAGCAGCACACCGTCCACCATCTTGAGCACCCGCTCCACCTCGCCGGAAAAGTCGGCGTGGCCCGGGGTATCGACGATGTTGATCTTGGTGGCGCCATAGTGCACGGCGGTGTTCTTTGCCAGGATGGTTATGCCGCGCTCTTTCTCCAGGTCGTTGGAGTCCATCATGCGCTCTTCGGTATGCTGGTTCTCACGAAAAACGCCTCCCTGCTTCAGCATTTCGTCCACCAGCGTAGTTTTGCCATGATCGACGTGGGCGATGATGGCGATATTGCGAATATCCTCCCGGGTAATCTGCAAGTACATTCCCTCTTTCCCTGTTTTGACATAGTGATTGGTAAACCAGTGGATCAGTCTTCGTCGGCGGTCGCCGCCCGGGCGGCGGTGTCGCTCAGGGACAGACCCGGATTGTTCTCCAGTGCCCAACGGATGGACCAGTCGTTTTCGAACAGCAACACCTCGCGGCCGGAGCGATCCACCGCCACCGAAGTGGTGGACGTTAGCTTGAGGGCGGATACCGCCTTCTCGCTATGCACTACCCACCGGACAAAGCGGTAGGCAAGCGGCTCCCGGCGGATTTGCGCACCGTACTCGCCGCGCAGCCGGTGTTCCAGCACATCAAACTGCAGCACGCCCACCACGCCCACGATGATCTCCTCAAACCCGATGCCCGGGCGCTTGAATGTCTGGATGGCGCCTTCCTCCGAAAGTTGTTGAACGCCCTTGACAAACTGTTTGCGTTTCATGCTGTCCAGGCTGCTGACCCGGGCAAAGAACTCCGGCGCGAACACCGGAATCCCCTCAAAGCGTAGCTTGGGCCCGGTACACAGCGTGTCCCCCAAGCCAAAGACCCCCGGATCAAACAGGCCGATGATGTCCCCGGGATAGGCGCGATCCACGATCTCCCGCTCGTCGGCCATAAACTGTTGGGGCTGCTTCAGCTGCATCTCCTTGCCCTGGCGGTCGTGATAGACCGACATCCCCTTGTCAAACACCCCTGAAACGATGCGCAGGAACGCCAGGCGATCCCGGTGGGCAGGATTCATGTTGGCTTGAATCTTGAAAATGAAGCCGCTGAAGTGCGGATAATCGGCGCCGATAAGGCCTATGTCGGCTTGCCGGGGCAATGGCGGCGGCGTAAACTGCAAAAACCGGGTCAGGAAGGGCTCCACGCCAAAGTTGGTGATGGCCGAGCCAAAGAACAGCGGCGTCAGTTCCCCCCGTTGCACCTTGTCCAGCTCAAAGGCATCCCCGGCCACGTCCAACAGCTCCCGCTCGTTGAGTAGGCGGGAGTAGTAGGGCTCGCCCAAAATGTCGGCCAACGCCGGATCCGAGAGAGACACCACCCGCTTTTCCACCTTGTTCTTTCCGTGGTCGCCGGTTTCGTACAACTCCACCTCCTGGGTATCCCGGTGGTATACTCCCCGGAAGTCCCCATCGGTGCCGATGGGCCAATTGATGGGACAAGCCCGAATGCCCAGCACCTGCTCCAGTTCCTCCATAAGCGCGTAGGGATCCTTGGCCGCCCGATCCATCTTGTTGACGAACGTAAAGATCGGTATGTTGCGCAGTCGGCACACCTTGAACAGCTTGATGGTCTGCTCTTCCACGCCCTTGGCGGCGTCGATGAGCATAACGGCGCTGTCTGCGGCCACCAACACCCGGTACGTATCCTCCGAGAAATCTTGGTGACCCGGTGTATCCAGTATATTGATATGAAATCCTTGAAAGGAGAACTGCATCGCCGAAGAGGTCACCGAGATGCCGCGCTGCTTCTCAATCTCCATCCAGTCGCTGGTGGCGTGGCGCTCGGCCTTGCGCGCCTTGACAGAGCCCGCTTGGCGTATAGCCCCGCCGTACAGCAACAGTTTTTCTGTCAAGGTTGTTTTGCCCGCGTCAGGATGTGAAATAATTGCGAACGTCCGCCGCCGCGCGATCTCCCGCGCGGTATCGGTCTGCGGGACGGCTTCCTGTAGCATGCGACTTCCTCCCTCTCAGCGCCCATCCAGGCTCAAAAACAGTTTATTATAGACGAAAAAGCGGACTTTCGCAAGCCAAAGGTCAGGATAATTGCAAGAAAATTGCAAGAAAAACCGCAAAATTCCAATTCCTCTGCCCGTTCTTCCGGCGGTGCGTCGACCCATGTGGTCACCATTTATGAAATGCACATTAATAAAATTGTATTTAATTTGTAATATATTCAAGAACATGCTATGATAGGGCCATACAAAAGATGACCCAAACAAGCACTTCAGGTGTTTGGACTGTCCCTCCTTTCAGTCCTGCACAACCATAGCACAGCAAACCCCCGCCATACAGCGGGGGTTGTGCTTTTGCATACAAATGCTTACAATACATCATAGAGGCAATCACTCGATCCAAAGGAGGCATGAATATGGCCTATACATACAAAGAAAAGACTTTCGCGCCCGTAGCGTTCACGGTACCCAACGAGTTGACCAACCCGCCCAAGATCCCCTACTTCGCGCTCAAAACCTTGGCCCGCGCCAACCTTGGCAAACTGCGGGCAGGCATGGGGGGCAACACCCGGGACATCGCGCGCCGCCCCATCCTGCGCACCCAGGTGGAGATCCCCGGCTATCAGGGGCTCTCCCTGCCGCTGTTTGTATACAGGCCAGAGGCTGAGGCCGCCGCGCCGCGCCCCCTGTTCGTGTTCTTCCACGGCGGCGGGTGGTTTGGCGGCTCCTGCCGGGTCGTGGATGCTTTTTGCCGGGCCGTAACGGATCAGGCCGACTGCGTGGTGGTCAGCGTGGACTACCACCTGTGCCCCGAGTACCCCTTTCCCCACGGTTTAGAGGATGCCTACGCCGCTGCACGCTGGGCCGCAGGCGAACCCACCCTGGGCATCGACCCGGCCCGGGTCGCGGTGGGCGGCGACTCGGCGGGCGGTAACCTGGCCGCCGCCGTGGCATTGTTGGCCCGGGAGCGAGGCGAACCCACCATCCATCGGCAGGTGTTGCTGTATCCGGCGGTAACGCTGAGGGATTTTGTTTCGCCCTTGGGCGGGGACGGCGTCTTGTTTGGCCGGCTGCTGGCGGACTGGTACTGTGGTGGGCCGGAAAAGGCAGGCGATCCGCTCATCTCCCCGCTCCATGCCGCTTCCCATGCCGGCTTGCCCGCCACCCTGATGGCCGTAGGCTCCCTGGACGGCTTGCTGCCCCAATGCAAGCGCTATGCCCAAGTCCTGGACAGCGCCGGGGTAGCCGTCACCTTTTTGTGCTATGAAAACACACAGCACTCCTTTATCGACAATACGGGCACCCAGCCCGCCGCGGATGATCTGGTGGCGGAGGTAGCCGCGTTCCTGGGCCAGCAGTGACCGGTCAGACCGTGACAAATGCAGGGTTTTTGCATCGGCGGACGTCTTGTGTGTAGCACACGCCCTTGGTGCATTTCCCCACCGGGCACTCCGCGGTTGACAAGCGAAACCTGCACTGTTAAAATAACTGTGACCATATAGGTGTTTTTCAAGGAATTTTGCGGTTTCGCATTCATCATCGAACGGTTTTGAAGGAGGACATACTGTATGTGGAAACGGATGCTGGCCTTGATCTGCGTGCTTGGCCTAGCCGTCACATTGTTGTCCGGCTGTGACTTGGCAGGCGGTGCAAAGCCGGAACCCACGAATATCCCGTTGCTCCCCACCCCCGCCCCGACGGAGAAGCCTACCGAGGCGCCCACCGACGCACCGGCGGATCCCACCGAAACGCCGGAAGCCACAGACACGCCGACACCCACCGGGCCTGTGCTTACCCCCCACCCCGACGAAACACCCATCGCGATCGATCCCATTGACAAGCCGACGCCGGAGCCGCTGAACCTGCCCTTCACGGAGTATGACAGTCCCTCCATGGGCGTCAAGTTCGAGCGCCCCGCCAACTGGACGCTGGATGCGCCGGGAGATACCAACGTGCAGTTCAAAGAGCCCGAGGCCAGCGCGGTGAACGGCTACCGTGCCATGTTAACGGTCCGCGTGTACACCAAGGGCAGCACCCAGAATAAAGAAGACGCCAAAGCGCAGCTCCTGGAGATTTTAGAGGAAATGTCCGGACAGGGTTGGACCAACTTTGAGTACCGCGATCCGGCCTCCGCTACGATGAGCAGCGCCAGCGGATACTATGCCTACTACTACGCCACTTTCAACGGCAAGCCCCTGCGCGGCCGTATCACGGTGGTAGCCAAAGGCAGCGCACTGTACATGATGCGCCTGACCTGCGCCCAAGAGATCTACACCAAATACGAGGACATCTATCGTCGGGTACGCTCGTCCTGGTCGTTCAATAACTAAGTCGTGTTTCAAAGCTCCGAAAGCGCAAGCATCTGCGGCTTTTCCGCCATATCAGCGTCGTTTTTCGCGGCGTACCGCTAGTACGCCGCGCTCCGACTCCTTGATCTGACGGAAAGTCCTTGATGCTTGGACTTCCTCCCTTTTACAACACGGCCTGGTAACGCAAAAGATGGAACAGGAGTGAACCTTTCATGGCCATAACCCGCACCCCTTGGGGGGCTACCCAGTCCGGTACTCCGGTGGAACGCATCACCATGACCAACGAAAGCGGCGCATCGGTGTCGCTGCTTACCTACGGTGGCATCCTGACCTCTATCATCGTACCGGATCGCCACGGCATCTTTGCCGATGTGTGCCTGGGGTATGATTCCGTAGCGGACTACGAGCGGGGCTCCGGCTACCTGGGTGCTACAGTGGGGCGCTACGCCAACCGGATCGCCGGGGGGAATCTGGTCATTGACGATGTACGGTATGCACTGACTTGCAACGAGTCGCCCAATCACCTGCATGGTGGCGCGGTGGGCTTCGACAAAAAGGTGTGGACAGCCGAGTGCAGTGAGCAAGAGGGCAGCGACAGCGTCACCATCCGCTATACCAGCCCCGACGGTGAGGAACAGTTCCCCGGCACCCTGGCAGTAGCCGTCACGATCTCCTGGAACGATGAAAACGAGCTTTCCCTGTCCTACAAGGCCGTCAGCGATAAAAAGACCGTCATCAACCTGACCAACCACGCCTATTTTAACCTGGCGGGTCACAACGGCGGCACCATCGAAGATCACCGCATCACCATCGCCGCCGACGCATTCACCGTGGTGGATGCCCGTTGCTTGCCCAGCGGCGAGCTGCGCCCCGTGGAGGGCACCCCCTTCGATCTGCGCACCGCCCGCCGCATCGGCGATGGTCTGGCGCTGGAGGATGAGCAGCTGCGTAACGGCCGCGGCTATGATCACAACTTTGTGCTGATCGATCCCGAGGAGGGCATTTGCAAAGCCTGTGAACTCTATGATCCTGCCTCTGGCCGCGTGATGGAGACCTTTACCGACATGCCGGGCCTGCAGCTCTATACCGGCAACATGCTGGACATACCCTTTGAGGCCAAGGACCGCGCCCGTTATGGCAAGCATGGCGGTCTGTGCCTGGAGACGCAATACTTCCCGGACACCCCCAACCAGCCCACCTTCCCCTCTTGCGTGTTTGATGCGGGCGAGGAGTATGAACACACCACGGTGTACAAGTTTAGCGTGCAGGACGACGCGTAACCCCTTTCAGCAGCAAAACGGAACCGTCTTTCGGACGGTTCCGTTTTTTTGGAGGATCCCAATCCCCTCTGATACTAATTCCAATTCGATTTCGCCGAAGAGCTAGCGAGAGATTTTTCGTCTGGCTAGGAGCCCGGGGGAGACGTAGCCGGCAGCTACGTTGACCGAGGCGCAACGCAGTGCGTACCTCCTATTCGAATGAGACCCTCGGCGTCTTGTTCGAGGGGCTGCCCTAATCCGTCAGCTATTCAACAGCCAGTCCGCGATCTGTGCCGCGGCCTTGGGCACCAAGTCCATCATCTGCTGGGGCGTGATGCAGGTATAGACCTGGGCTGTATCCACCGGGCGGTTCACGAACTGCTCGTGAATCAGACTCTCCCGCTGCCGCGCCAGTTCCCCGATCTCTACCACACCGGGAAGGTTCACCACCCGGGCATCCCGCAACGCGGGGAAGAACACCTGCTCCGCATCGTAGCGGTGATAAAGCTCCGTATCGATGGCGCGGCACTCGGATTGCATGGCATTTTGGCCATACACCGGCTGCGTCCCTTGCGCCTCCACAAAGGGCAACCACATCCACGCACCCCACAAGACGTCCAACAACGCATGGGCGCAATACCCGCACCAAAAGTCCGGCTCGTCCTCCCCCCTGCGGGCAGCATAAAAGGCCAGTACGCTCCGCCGCCAGTCTGCCAGCTCCTTGCTCTGTGCCCAGATCCATCCCGGGGGACACAGATGGGTTTGACACTTGCTCGCCGGGGTAAACGCCGACCGAAAGTGCACCGCGTCGGGGGCAACGGCGCCCAGGTACCATTGGGGTAATTCCGCCGGCGCAGGCACATGGGCCAGCAGTTCCCGTGCCACCAGCAAATGAACGATGGGAAAAGGCATACCGTCCTCCTACTCCTGCTCGAAAAAAGCCATCTGGGTTTCCCTTGGGAGCCGCCGCAGTGCCCCTTGCAGCGCCAGACGAAAGCCCTCCATCTCCCGCAGGAAGGGCGGCAATCGCTCCGCCAGGAGCTCTACCTCACCGGCTTTGGCATGGCGTTCGATGGCAAATGCCTCCTCCCCCAGGGCGGCACAACCGATGCTGCGCAATACGCTTTTAAGGCTGTGCGCACACAGGGCCAGATTGCTCAGCTCCCCCTGACTGGCCGCAGCCTCCAGCAGGGCACGCTTGTCCGCAAAATCCTGCACCACGGCGAAGAGCAGTGACAGGTACAGCGACTCATCCTCCGCACAGTGAAAAAGTCCCTGTCCATAGTCCAGCTCCGGCACCCCGGAAAGCAGCGCCCGGGCCTCTAGGGCGGGGTGTTCCCCCCGCTCCTCCACGCTGTCCGGCAGGATCTTGTGGGGCGGCAACAGGCGCAGCAACGTGGCGCTAAGCTTGCGCAACTCCAGGGGCTTTGTCAGCACACCCTGGATGTGAACGCCCTGATAGATCTCGTTGGTCTCTGCCGGCAGGTTGGCGGTCAGCACCACGATGGGCAACGCGTCAAGCTCCGCCCGTTCACGAAGGGCGCGCACGGTTTCCTCCCCCGTCATGCCGGGCATCATGTGATCCATCAGAACGATATCGTAGGGTTGCTGATCCACCATGTCCAGGGCCTGTTGCCCGGAACCGGCCTCTCGCACGGACAGACCGAACAATTTGAGTAAAGAGGAACCCACCAACAGATTGGCCGGATTGTCGTCCACGATCAAAGCACAGGCACCCTGGGTAGCAAAGATGCACTGGGCCAGTTGCTCGTCGCGGACCGTCTCCTCCTCCGCAGCAGCTACGGCATCGTTAAGCCAGTCCGCCAACAGTGGCGCATGGAGCGGCGCAGACAGGCCCCGAGTGCCCTCCGGCAGCACCTGGGTCGCATCGCCCCGGAGCATGGCCGCGCGGTGGGTCCCTGCGGGCAAGGCCGCCCCCAACCAGGTCCGTGCCGCGCTGTGATCTCCCTCTACCAGTACATGCGTGCACCGTTCCCCGGTGGAAAAGTCCTGGACCGGCTTTCCTTCCACCCCCAGCCGGGCCGCCTGGGCCAGGACATGCCGGGCGAACACAGCATCCTGGGCACAGACCAGCAAGCGCTTGTGCGCGGCATCGTGCACCCCGGCCACCGGCGCGGGATCCTCCACCGCATGCTTGAGCGAGAAGGCAAAGCAAGAGCCGTGGCCGTACTGGCTCTCCACGGCGATATCTCCCCCCATGAGCCGCACCAACTGACGGCTGATGGCTAAGCCCAGCCCACTCCCTTCCTGCTTACGATCTGCCGCCGGATCCAACTGGCGAAACTGCTCGTACAGTCCCTCCATGTCCTCGGGCCGAATGCCCACGCCGGTATCCGCCACTGCATAATGCAGGGTATATCCCCCTGCCCCATCCGGCTCGCCGGCCATGCGCAGGGTCACACTGCCCGCCTGGGTAAACTTGGCGGCATTGGTCAACAGGTTGAGCAACACCTGCTTGATGCGCAACTCGTCGCCGATCAGCACGCTGGGAAGGTCCGGATCCACATCGGCCAGCAGGGTCAGCTGCTTGCCCCGCACCCGCATGCCCACCTGGGTACATAAGTCGTGGAGCAACCCCCGGACCGAGAATGGCGCGGGGATGATGGGCATGCGCCCGGCGGCGATCTTGCTGAAGTCCAGGATATCGTTGACCAGGTAAAGCAGGGTCTGGGCAGCGCTTTTGATCCCAGAGGCATGGGCGTACATATCGCTGTTGAGCACGCCGCTGAGTAGCATCAGATCCGTAAGCCCCGACACAGCGTGAATAGGGGTACGGATCTCATGGGACATATGGGCCAAAAAGTCGTTCTTGGCGCGATTGGCCTCCACCAGCTCCTGCTGGGCCGCCCGCAAGCGTTGTTCGGCGGCATAGGTATCGCTGATATTCATCAGCAACCCGCAGTCATAGACCTGGTCGGTCTCCGGGTCGATTACCCTGGCACCCCGATCGTTGACATGCAGCACCGCCCCATCGGCACAGCGGATCCGGTACTCCAAGTCGTACTGATGGTCCGGGTGCAATCCGATCTGTTCCGCCAGATCCCGGAGCATGATCTCACGGTCTTCCGGATGCACCATCCCCCGGCCATCGCCACCCAGCCGTACCCGGACAGCTTCCCCATCATACCCGGTCAGTTCCGCGAAACCGCGGCTCAGGTATGCCGCCGCCCGGCTCTCCGCGTGCAGGCGGTACAACCCGCCCGGCACCGCATCCGCCGCCAACTGCAGCAACCTTGCATCCTCTGTCATG
>JAVBUS010000107.1:0-3127 GCA_031555125.1 Eubacteriales bacterium
ACGCCCATTATGACGCCATTTTGCAGCAACATACCCAAGCCGTGAAGAACATGGTGTTCACGCAAACGCCCCTAGAATAAACGCATCAAAAGAGCTGCCGCGTGCATGATCGCGGCAGCTCTTGACAATTTGTGCAATTCACGGGAGCATCCAGCGCCCATCTTTCCATCCTGCCCCGGGCAGCCCGGGCGGCGGCGGCCATGCCGGACCACGCCACCAGTTTACACCCCGTGGTATGTCGAATTCTTCGTCAGGGCGGCGTGACTGCTTCTTTGCGGTCCCGGTTCGCTCCGCGGGTGCGGAGGCCCTCTGCGCGTTGTCGGGCTCCACCGGGATGGGTCTATCCAGCGCACTGATGGCCGCCTGAAGCTGCACCCATGTCGGCTGGACGCAACCGGACACCATGGCCTGGGCGCAAAGCCCGCCATCCGTTTGGGCCAGCGCCACACTGCACACCACCGCGTCCCCTGCAAGCAACAGGGTTTGCTCCGCATTCCCGGAGCCGTCGGCTACCACGTCTCCCGCCGGCCGCAAAGCGCCGGATTCCGTGGCCCACAACACACGGTAGTTGCTTCCGGGCACAAGTCGCCGAAACTGGCAGCGCAGGGAGCCCTGACGCCCCTGTTCCCAGATCACAAACCCCATGGAGGTGCCGCTTGGCCCACGCAACACCATGGTCTCTCGCCGAAACGCCATCCCATCACCTCCCGCCATTGCACTACTGTATGCCCACCTGTGGCAGCACAGCACAAAAGGGTGGTCAATCTTGGGAACTGATGCTATACTGACTGCGGATCATCCTATACAGCATAAGGAGGCGACATACATGAAAACCATCCGCACAGCGCTGTCACAGACCAAGGTACCTATTACGCAAAGGAGATTCAATCATGTCGCCACGCTTTCGAAAGTTCCTATCCTATTATAAACCCTATTGCCGCCTGCTATGGGCCGACATGCTCTGCGCCATGCTATATGCCGCCATCGCATTAGCCATTCCCCTGGTAATTCGCACACTGAGCGGGGATGTGCTGGCCCAAGGCGGCGACGCCATGACCCCGACCATCTACCAACTGGCCGGAGCACTGTTGGCCCTGGTGTTGGTGCAAACCGCTTGCGGCTACTTTTATGATTATCGCGGTCACGCCATGGGTGCCATGATGGAGCGCGACCTGCGCAACGAGTTGTTCGCCCACTATCAAAAGCTGTCCTTCAGCTTTTTTGACGAGAACAAGCCCGGTAAACTCATGTCCCGTCTGACCAGCGATCTGTTGGGACTGGCGGAACTGTATCACCACGGCCCGGAGGATCTGGTCATCTATTCCATCAAATTCACCGGAGCCTTGTTGATCCTGTGGCGGATCCATGCCCGCCTAACATGTGTCGTGCTATTGTTTTTGCCTGTGGTGGCCATCTTTACCCTAATCGTGGGCAAAAGGCTGTACGCCGCCTTTACCACAAGCCTAGATGCCATCGCCGACGTCCACGCGCAGGCGGAGGACAACCTTTCGGGCATCCGCGTGGTCAAATCCTTTGCCAACGAAGCGCTGGAGACCGCGAAGTTTTCCCGGGAAAACGATCGTTACGCCGCCAGCCGCTGCAACATTTACAAGCACGAAGCCGTCTTTTATCAAGGGGTACAGTTGTTTTCGCAATGTGTCATTGTGGCCGTGGTGGTCTTTGGCGGCATGAGCATCGCGGGCGGCACCTTGGGTGCCGTGGACATCATCACCTTTCTGCTGTACGTCAATTATCTGGTGGAGCCCATGACCAAGCTGGCCCACATCTTTCGCCAATATCGTGAGGGGATCGCAGGGTTCAATCGCTTTGCGGACATTCTGGATATTGCGCCCGACGTCCGGGATACGCCCAATATGCTGGCGCCTGCCCAGGTGAAGGGGCACGTACGGTTTGAGCAGGTTGGCTTCCGCTACCGCGACGAGCTGGATAAAGTGCTGCACGATGTAAGCTTTGATGTGATGCCCGGTGAGCGAGTGGCCGTCGTGGGCACTTCCGGCGTGGGCAAAACCACCCTGTGTGCGCTGATCCCCCGCTTTTATGAGGCATCGGAGGGCCGCGTCACCATCGACGGCATGGACGTGCGCGAGATAGCGCTCCACGCCTTGCGCACCCACGTGGGGGTGGTGCAACAGGACGTGTATTTGTTCGCCGGAACCGTTCTGGACAACATCCGTTACGGTCGCCCCGATGCCGATGAATCCCAGGTGCTGGCCGCTGCTCGGCGTGCCAATGCGCACGACTTCATCCAGGCGCTACCCCAAGGCTATCAAACCGACATTGGCCCCAGGGGCGTAAAACTATCCGGCGGGCAGCGGCAGCGCATCAGCATTGCCCGCACCTTTTTGAAAGATCCCCGCATCCTGATCCTGGATGAGGCCACCAGCGCCCTGGATAACGAGAGCGAGCGCATCGTACAGGCCTCCCTGGAATCCTTGTCCACTGATCGCACCACCATCATCATCGCCCACCGTCTATCCACCATTCGCGGTGCGCAGCGCATCATCGTGCTCAGCGACCATGGCGTGGCCGAACAAGGCACCCACGATCAGTTACTGGCCCAGGACGGACCTTACGCCCGGCTGTACAACGCGCAACTCTCACTATAATCGCATAAAGACGCTCCCCTGGGCCTGGCGGCCGCCGGGGAGCGTCCTTTTCCGTCCATATGCTTCTATCGGATGCGGTAGGACAGCCGCTCCGCCAGTCGGCCAATGGCCCCCAGCGGAACACACCGCGACACTGCCGAGGTAAAGCGCCCAAACTTGCGGTACAGCAGATTAAACAACAGGAAAGCTCGACGCTGCGCCTTGTGCTGCGGCATGCGCCGCAGGATGTTGCGGAAGGAATAGAATTGCCGATACATCCACAGATACCCGTCATAGAGCTGCTGCTGGGTCATGTGTCGTGGCGCCATCACCACATGGGCGGTATTGTACTTGGCCAGGTCGCCCTCCGTAATGCGGCCGGCTGCCGCCATCCGTTGGTGCAGCGCCGTCCCGGGATAAGGCGTTAGAATGTGTGAGGTCAGGGTCTCCACCCGGTTGGCCACCAACCAGGCCAGCGTTTTTTTTAAAACGTCCGGGCCGTCCCCATCCAGGCCAAATAC
>JAVBUS010000050.1:0-2936 GCA_031555125.1 Eubacteriales bacterium
GATTTGCCACCAGACCCGGCACATCCTTGAGCACCCGCACCGCCTGCTTCCCGATTCTTTGATAGAGCTCCGCCACCGCCTCGTAGCGTTCCCGGGGCATGTTGCCAAAGTCGGACAGTTCCACGATGGGCATAATATGAGGCGGGTTGTACCAGTGGCACACCATTGTCCATTCCTGACGGGGGGGCGGCATGCCCTCCATGATCTTGGCCAGCGGCAGGGAGGAGGTGTTGGTAGCCCAAAGGCAGTCCGGCTTGCAAAGCCCGTCCCGCGGTTGAAACAACTCCCGTTTCAGCCTAAGGTTTTCGGGGACGGATTCAATCACATAGTCGGCCTCGCCCACCGCTTCGGACAAGTCGTCCAGAACACGCACGAGCCCAATGGCTTCATCCACGCCGGAACAGGGCAGTGCGTTGTTTTCCGCCAAAAAGGCAAGCTCCCGCCGCATCTGCTGTGCGACCCCTGCGCGAACCTGCTCGCTGGGGTCATATAGGCATACCGGAAAACCGCTCATGGCAAAGGTAATCGCAATGCCATGTCCCATGGTTCCAGTGCCACTTACCGCAATGTTTCTGATCATTTTCACAGCCCCAAAATCTCCCGCGCCTCATCCGGTGTGGCGGCCTGACGGCCCAACAGCTTTGCCACCTCCACCATTTTCGCAACAGGCTCTGCGTTGGATTTCGCCAGCACGCCT
This sequence comes from Eubacteriales bacterium, assembly GCA_031555125.1. GTDB lineage: Bacteria > Bacillota > Clostridia > Christensenellales > Aristaeellaceae > WQXF01. The sequence goes on from JAVBUS010000050.1 coordinate 698, forward strand.
TTCGAAAGGTAGAGATTGTCTTCCAGCCCCACACGCACGTTGCCGCCTAAGATCATGGCGGTGGTGACGATGTCGAACTGATCCTTGCCTGCGGCGGCGCAGGAGAAAACGAACTGGTCGCCCAGCACCTTTTGGGCAGTGTTGTAAAGGAACAGGAGGTTGTCCACGGTGGCGGGAAGCCCACCCATAACCCCCAGCACAAACTGTACATACACCGGCGGCTTCACGAGGCCCATCTTCACAAAATAGGCGATGTTGCTCAACATGCCCACCTCGTAGACCTCAAACTCGGGCTTGGTGTCGTGCTCCGACATCACCCGCACGTAGTCCTCGATATCCTTGAAGGTGTTGGCAAAAGGAACCGTGTATGTGTTTTTCACAAAGGGGATTTCCCAATCATGCTTGGGGTTTTTGATCTTGTCGGCGATAGGTGAGAAGCAGAAATTGACCGAACCCGCGTTGCAGGAGGCCAGCTCCGCCTTGCAAACCGGCACCGAGGCCAGCCGCTCCTGAATGCCCATGCCGATGGCGCCGCCTGTGGTGATGCCCACCACCACGTCGCAGCGTTCCCGCACGCCGTCCGTGATGTATTTCATCAGCTTTGGGTCGCTGCTGGGGCGGCCGTTGGCGGCCTCCCGGGCGTGAAGATGAACCACCGCGGCCCCGGCCTCATGGGCCGCCACCGCTTCTGCGATGATCTTATCCGGTGTGTCCGGCAGATACTCGGACATGCTGGGGATGTGTACCGCCCCTGTGATGGCAGCCGTGAAAATGACTTTTTGCGCCATGTTGCTTCCCACCTTTCGATTGTCCTAAGCACGGGGATAAACCCCATGTAATGTGGATGTTGCCTGCGAAAATGCGCCGGCTTCCTGCCAAAGCTGTGCTCGACCGCCGGAATTCTGTTGGAGTCGAGGCCCCGACGCCCTGCCTACTGCGCTCAACGGGTTAAGGCAAAAACGGGAGATGAAAGCGATCCAGGCATTCCATGGTCGGCAAGGGGATGCCCCCGGCCTCAAAGTCCTTCACGATGCCTACGATGGTATCGCAGGCAGGCGTGGGGATGCCGAGCTTTTTGCCCCACTGGCAGCAAATGCCCACAATGTAGTCGATCTCGCAGGGGATGCCCTTCTCCATGTCCTGGAGCATGCTGGCCTTCAGCAGGCGGTGGGGCGTGAAATACGCCCGCATCCAGGCATTGGCCTTGGCAAGGCCCTCTGCGTCTTCAAAGGCGACGCTGTAATAACTCCAGCCGGGCACCAGATCCTCCAGCCGGACGCCCCGCTTCCTGACGATTTTCACGATCTCGTTGCCCGCGTGAGAGGCGCAGGAGACCGCCTTGTCATCGTCCAGTATCTGAGCATAGGTACAACCCAACGCTGCGGACATGCCGCTCATGGTGGCATTTTGAATGACTTTGGCCCAGCGGGTGCCCATCAGGTTGTCCATCACCGCGCAGGTACCGGCCAGGTTCAGCAGGTTGGCGATGGCTTCTATGCGCGGGGTTCTGCTGCCGTTGATCTCGCCGATCTCGTAGCGCATGGCCGATCGATCGCTGGTCAGCTCCGACACCCCCGGCCCTCTGTAGGAAGCGCCCCAGCCCACTACGCCGCCCACTGTGCGCCCTTCGCCGATCACCTGGGCGACCCCCTCCTCGGGCACGCCGTTTTGCAGGGTGCAGACCACGCTGTCCGGGCCCAAATGGGGCAGCAGCTGCGACAGGGCTACCTTGTTGTAGGTCTGCTTTGCCAGCAGGATGACCACGTCGTAGATGCCGTCCATACCCTCCGGCGTTACGGCTGTGACCGGCACGCTCTCCAGCTGCATTTTGCCGGTCACAGTGGCGCCCTTTTGATTCAGCGCCTCCACGTGGGCCTTGTTTGCGTCGATCAGCGTCATTTCCCCGCCGTTTTTGGATACCAGTGCGCCGATAATCGTCCCCAGGGAACCGGCTCCCATCAGTGCCGCTCTCATAACATCACCTCAAATACTCCCTCGGAACCTGCTCAGCATCATTGAGCAGGCCTCACGCGCTGCCCAGGTATGCTTCGATGACTTTGGGGTCGTTGCGGATGGTCTCCGAATCGCCGGAGAGTATCATGTTGCCGGTTTCCAGCACATAAGCACGGTCGGATACTTTCAGGGCGGCATTTGCCATTTGCTCCACCAGAAGGATGGTCACGCCGCTTTTCTTAATCTCCACAAGCAACTCAAACACATCGGCGATGACGATGGGCGC
>JAVBUS010000117.1:0-7591 GCA_031555125.1 Eubacteriales bacterium
GGTGGGATCCAGTTGATCCATGACCTCGCGCAGGGCTTGGGCACACGTCAGCAAACATCCGGCCAGGTTGCCGCTATCCACTGCAGACACATACCGCGGGTGCAGCGGCGCTAGGGTATGGGTGTCATACCAGTTGAGCAAGTGGCCGTTCCAGGTCTCCAAACGCTCCAGGGTGGTCAACGTGTCATCGATGCGCCTCGCCATCTGGTCGGTGTCGATGCAATCCAACCGCTGAGCGGCTACGCAGGAGAGCAGGTACAGACCGATGTTGGTGGGGGAGGTGCGGTGGGCCAGGCCTCGATCGGGTTGCACCTGCAGGTTGTCCGGTGGCAAAAAGTGGTCTTTGGCCGTGACGGTGGTTTCAAAGAAACGCCAAGTATCCCGGGCGATATCACGCAGCGCCTGGGTTTGTTCCTCGCGCAACGGAGCACTGGGGTGACAGAAAGTATCGAGCCATGCGGCCACCCGAGGGGATAGTGCCCAGACGATGGCCAGCAGGCACGCTGGCGGCAGCAATGGCCAAGAGAACAAACCGCAGAGCGCCAGCAGGCCGCCGCTGATCCAGCAGACGCGACTCAGCAATGGGTAGCCTTGTACCTTGCGGCGCTCCGCATCGGCGGCGGTGATCCATTCCAGCAAATGCTGGCGCGAAAAGAACACGCGCCACAGGGTGCGCGCCACCGCGTCCCCCAGGACATAGGCGCGGTAGGGCAGCAATGCCAGTTCTGCCCCGGCGGCGCGCAGGGCGGGTTTGGAGGGGGAAAGCAGCACGCCCAGGTGAGGCAGAACAAGGGCCAGTACGAACCCCAGGGCGCTGTTGGCAAGCAATGACCCGGTCAACAGCAGCAGCTCTGCCACCGGCACCAAGCTCCGGCGCAGGTTGTCCCACACCTTGTACTTAGACAGAAGGTCCAGGGGGTTGCGAACCCTTCCTTTGGCGGTACCTACGAAGGGGAAAAGCCAGGGGAGCAGTTGCCAGTCGCCGCGGGTCCATCGGTGGAGGCGCATCATCCAGCTCTGCAAAGAGGCGGGCTGGCTATCGTACAGGGCGATATCCGATGCCAGCGCGGCGCCGCACAGCTCGCCCTCGATCAGGTCATGGGACAGGATGGTGCCGGGACGCAGCATATCCTGGGTATAGGCGCAAAAGGCCGCCACATCATAAATGCCTTTTCCGGCGAAACTGCCCCGGGCCCCGCAGGCATCCTGGTAGATGTCGGACACCGCGCTCAGGTACGGATCCACACCGCCTGCACCGCCAAAAACGCGGGCAATGTGGGTGTGCACGCAGTGGGCGGTCATCTCCATTCGGGGCTGGATCACAGCGCGTCCGCGTCGCTTGCCGTCCAGACGCATAGGGCGATTCAAGGGGTGTGACAGAATGCCCACCAGTTCCAGTGCGCTGCCCGGCGGCAGCAGCGTGTCGCTGTCCAGGGTAATGACTTGCCGGTATCGGCCGTACAGGCTGGTAGGCTCTATGGACGCGGCGGCAAAGGGATCCGGGGTACTACCGTATAGGATCAGACGATTCAGGGACGACAGGGCGCCCCGTTTGCGCTCGGTTCCCATATAGGTGCGCTGCTGATCCTGCCAGACCCTGGCGCGGTGCAGGTATAGAAAGGTATCGGGGTGATCCTGACTCAGCGCGTGCGCGGCGTCCAGGGCGGCCCGAGTAATGTCCAAGTCAGTCACCTGCTCGGCGGCGGGCGCATCGGCAAAGTCGGCCAACAGCATGTAGTGCAGATTGGGATCCGGATTGGCACGCTTCAGCACATGCAGGTGCCGCATCATGTCCGAGGCCTGCTGCGGGCTGGTGAGCAACGTCGGTACCACCACCAATGTCTGTTGGGTGGATTGCAGGGCATCAAAGGCGATGCGGGGCAGGATGCGGGGGGGCAAAAAACGCCGGATCAGCGCGTGTAGCAGTGTGGCAAACCCGCTACCCAGCACAAAAAAGGCGGGTACCAGTAGCCAGGCGGGCAAACCGAGACGCAACGTGACGACGCAGGACAGCAAGGTGCCCAATACCCGTGCACCCACATAAAGCCGCGACGCGTGGCGTCTGCAAAAGATGTGCAGCGACGCTATCATGGGCGTGCCGCCCATGCGCTGCCACAGTTCGGTATGGCCGTCGTCCATCAGGTAGTAGCCCACGTGACGCAACAGATCGGCGGCGTCGCCTTCCAGGGGGGCTGCGTCGGCTAACTCAAAGGCATTGCGGGCCACCTGGATCTCCGACAAGGTGCCAAGGCGCGCAACCTTTTCTACCTGCACCCGATATGCGGCCCGAGATGGTTCGTCCATGCGCGGATAAATCCCGCAAGGGTCTTCCCGTAGCCAGCTTTCCACCTCGCTTATGCTTTCCAGCAGTTCGGTCCAGTGCACCTGGGACAACTTGCGCAGAGAGGTGATGGCGTTGCCGATCCACTGGCGCTCCAGAGTCTGGCGGGCATGCTCCCGCTCTACCACACGCTCGGCGCGCAGGTCCAGGGACATGAGCTGCTTGTCCAGCCACGCCAAGGCTGCGGCGTTCTCCTGGTCCCGCAGGCACTTGAGCAAGTGTTCAAAAAAACAGCTGCTGCGCGGGGCTCTAGCGAACTGCTTGGCCAACTCTCCGGGAGCGGTGTGTGCCAAGCGGCGTGCCCAGTCCTCGGCGGCTGCCCGGTCTCGCTGGGCATCGGCACAAGCCTGGGCCATGTGAGAGATCAGCTCCACCAGGGTAGCGCGAAAGGCCAGGGGCAACGTCCAAAGTTCCCCAATGGTAAGCAGTTGCACGCCTTGCCATGCCTCCACCGCCATGCGAATATTGGCGGCGTTCAGTTTGGCATCCGCGTGGGCAATGAGCTCCCGGGCCAATGTCTGTATCCGGGGGTGCTTGCCGCACAGCGGCAAGGGATGCACCCGGGGCAACTCTTGGGACACCGATAATGCGGCGTCCTCCAGGGTGCGGGCATTGTCTACCAACCACTGGGTGCCGGGCAGCATCTCCTGGGTGCCCTCTGCGACGCCACTGTGCAACATATCCAGGGTGGTCAGCGCTTGCCGAAGACGCCGTGCGCTGCGCCTGGCCCCATGGAGGCGCGCACGACCCATGGGCTTGTGCATGGCGGCCACGGCTTGCAAGTGGGCGCACAGGGTTTCGTCCTCCAGGGCGACATCCCTTGGGGGTGGTGTCCGCTTGCGTTGTGTGGCAGAAAAGATGAGCAGCAGCAACAGACCGGCAAAGGCAATCCACGCGTCCATGGTCACGCTCCTATGCGGCGATGCCGCGCATATTCGTGCACGTATTGTGTACGACCCTGCGCGGCATCATGCATGAGGCGGTGCGGTTTAGAGGGCGTATGCGCCGTAGTACGCCAAGATTTCGGCATGTTCCGCCGGTGCGTAGAGGGCTGTTCGCCCCGTGTATGCGCGCAATGTGGCCACGATGGCGGCCCGATCATGGACGCGAAACAGCAAGGGCACGGAACATGCCATTTGCGCTTCCGGTACGATATCGGCAATTTGGGCAGGGGTCAGTGCCGTCAGGTCGATGCACAGGGCGGTGTCCGGTTCGGCATCGTACAGGGGGCCCAGATCCGGGCTGACCAGCGTGCAATGGGTAAGATCCCCTAGGGCATCTGACAGTGGCAGGTGCGTGCGCAGGGAGCAAAGATACCCAGTGCCATCGCAGCAAGGTTCCGGCCGGGGGTACTGTGCGCACAGCGCGGCCATGTGCGCAATGTGGGCCGGGGTGGTGCCGCAGCAGCCGCCGATCCCTGCGGCCCCCGCATCCAACAGTGCGGCCATCATGGGGACAATCTGTTCGGCATCCACCGGGTAATGGGTGGCGCCGTGGGCATCGGTGCAGGGCAGTCCAGCGTTTGGCTGCACAATGATGGGTAGTCTGGTTACGTTGCGCATGGCGGACAGGGGAGCCAGCATATCCTGGGGACCGCAGGAACAGTTGATGCCAAGCGCGGTAACACCCAGTGCCTCCGCCGCGATGGCTGCACATTCGGGGGTGTTGCCGGTCAAGGTTCTGCCACCCTTGGCAAATGTGTAGGAAGCCACCATGGGCAACCCCAACGGTTTACCTGCGCACAGGGCGGCGCGCATGTCGGTCATGTCCATCATGGTCTCCACGATGAACAGGTCACATCCCGCTGCCTTGGCAGCTCCCATGGCGATGCTGTAGGCGGATACCGCCTCCTCAAAGGATAGGGTGCCCACCGGGCGCAAAAAGTCGCCCAGCGTGCCCACGGAAAAGGCTACCAGCACCTCGTCGCCGGCGGCTGCCCGGGCCAGCGCAGCGGCGGAACGCGCCAGAATCTGCGCGTCTGGGGCACTGCCATGACGGGCCAATTGTGTTGGATTGCAGCCCAAGGAGTTGGTCTCAATGATCTGTGCCCCGGCGGCCACATAGGCGGCGTGTACGCCGGTGACCACTTGGGGATGCGTATGATTCAGTGCTTCCGGATAGGGCGCGGACACTCCCGATGCAGCTACCATGCTGCCAAAGCCCCCATCGAACAGTACGATGCCTCGTGCCAGCAATGCGCCAAAATCCCGCATGCGCTTTCCTCCTTTAGTCAGTGTGGATCCCTGCTATGCCGCATAGTATAGCATGGTGGTTCGCGCCCGTGCAATCGTTCGCGCTGTGCAGGCATTTGGCAGCTTTATGTAGAATGAGACGTGATGCGCTTAGATGGCGTCGGCCGTGATTCTGTGGTTGAAACAGCGCCGCCGCCGTGTTATACTATCGGTTAGCGTTTTCCGATTTGATCCAGAACACGCACATTGATGGGGGAGGAAAAACCCGATGATCACCACCGTGGAAAAACTGTCAACCAACAAAGTCAAGATTCGTTTTGAGGCCGATGCGCAGACCCTGGAGGCAGGTATGCAAAAGGCATATCTTAAACTGCGTGGCCGCATCAATGTGCCGGGCTTCCGCAAGGGGAAGGCGCCGCGCAAGATGATTGAGAATATGTACGGCGAGGGCTTCTTGTACGAAGAAGCGCTGGAGGCCATCTTTCCCGATGCGTACGAGGCGGCGGTGAAGGAGCACGAGCTGATCACCGTGGATCGCCCCAGCGTGGATATCGAGCAGATTCAAACCGGCGAGCCGCTGATCTTTTCGGCGGAAGTATTTGTGCGGCCCGAGGTGACCCTGGGCGAATACAAGGGTATCGAAGTGCCCAAACACGAGCATCTTGTCACCGAAGCCGATGTGGACCGCAAGGTGGAAGAAGCCCGTGAGCGTGTGAGCCGCATGGTAGAGGTTGATGACCGCCCCGTGCAAAATGGCGATACCGTGGAACTGGACTATGCGGGCAGCGTGGATGGTGTCGCTTTTGCTGGCGGCACAGCGGAGCACCAAACCCTGTCCATCGGTTCCAACCAGTTCATTCCCGGCTTTAAAGAGCAAATGATCGGTATGGCCGTGGGCGAGGAGCGCGATTTGTCCGTGACCTTCCCGGCGGAGTACCATGCTGAGGAGTTGGCCGGTAAGGAAGCCGTATTCCATGTGAAGGTGCACGGCATTCAGGTCAAAGAACTGCCTGCTGTGGACGATGACTTTGTCAAGGACGTGTCGGAGTTTGATACCGTGGATGCATACAAGGCCGACATTCGGGCAAAGATGGATGCGGACAATGCCGAGCACATCAAGCAGGCCTTCGAGAACGCGGCCATCGATGCTGTGGTCAACAACGCCACCATCGATGTACCGGAACCCATGGTGGAGCGTCAGGTGGATCGCTTGGTGCGCGACTTTGAGATGCGGCTGATGTACCAGGGCATGCGCATGGAGGATTTCTTGCGCTATACCGGCGGCGACATGCAATCGGTGCGCGGGCAGTATCATGAGCAGGCCCTGCGCAACGTCAAGGCAGAGTTGGTGTTGGACGCTATCTGCAAGGCTGAAATGATCGAGGCAGCCCAGTCGGAGATCGATGCGGAAATGCAGCGCTACGCCGAGCAGGGCAAAAAGTCCCTGGAGGAGTTCAAGCAGACCCTTAGCGAACAGGATCTTACTTACTTCGGAGATATGGCCAAGGTACAAAAGGCGCTGGATTTGATCACAAGCTCTGCGGTTCCGGTGGCTGAGAAGCACGACCACCACGATGATCATGACCAAGACCATGACCATGATCACGATGAAGCCATTGAAGATGCCGAAGCGCAGTCCGCTAAAGCACCCATAACCCGTCGGGTTAAACCCAAGGGCGAAGAAGCGTAATGCATCCGGCGATGCGGCATACAATGTGAGACGGAACATGAGGAGGCAAACGATATGAGCCTGATCCCAATGGTGGTGGAACAAACCAACCGTGGAGAGCGTTCCTATGACATCTACTCGAGGCTGCTCAAGGACCGTATCGTGTTCATGGGCGGCGAGGTCAATGATGACATGGCCAACCTAATCGTTGCGCAGTTGTTGTTTCTGGAGATGGAGAACCCGGACAGTGAGATTTCCATGTACATCAACAGCCCCGGCGGTTCGGTAACGGCAGGCATGGCGATATTCGATACCATGCGGTACATCAAGCCCCCGGTGCGCACGGTGTGCATCGGTATGGCGGCCTCCATGGGCGCATTCCTGCTCATGGCGGGTGAGAAGGGAAAGCGCTTGGCGCTGCCCAATAGCGAAGTGATGATTCATCAACCCTCCGGCGGTGCCCGTGGCCAAGCTACCGATGTGCAGATACAGGCTGAGTGGCTGGTGAAGACCAAAAAGAAGATGAACGGCCTGATGAGTGAGATGACTGGCCAACCCTTGGATGTCATCCAGCGGGACGTGGAGCGTGACTACTTCATGTCCGCCGAGGAGGCCAAGGCCTACGGTATCGTGGATGATATCTTCTATCCCCGCTCCAGAGCATAACCAACGACTATTATTGAGGTGAACAATGTCTAAAGAGGACAACGGAAATGTCCGCCCGCCGCGCATGGCCAAGTGTTCGTTTTGTGACAAGCCCCAGGACCAAGTGCGCCGCATTATTGCCGGACCCGGCGTATACATTTGTGACGAGTGCATCCTGCTGTGTCAGGAGATTATCTCGGATGATCTTGGTGCGCCCAGGGATTTGGAACAAGGCGCTGTGCCGCGACCTACGGAGATCAAGGAGATACTGGATCAGTACGTGGTTGGGCAGGAGGTGGCCAAGCGCTCCTTGTCCGTAGCGGTCTACAATCACTATAAGCGTATCCACGCGCCCACAAAGCGCGACGACGTAGAACTGCAAAAATCCAACATTGTCATGCTGGGACCTACGGGTTGCGGAAAGACGTTTTTGGCCCAATCGTTGGCTAAGATTCTTAACGTACCCTTTGCCATCGCGGATGCTACGAGCTTGACCGAAGCGGGCTACGTGGGCGAGGACGTGGAGAATATTCTGCTGCGATTGATTCAAAACGCAGATTACGACATACAGGCCGCTCAGCGCGGCATCATCTACATCGACGAAATCGACAAGATTGCCCGCAAGAGTGAGAACCCCTCCATCACCCGCGACGTGTCCGGCGAAGGCGTGCAGCAGGCGCTGCTCAAGATCATCGAGGGCACTGTGGCCAGCGTGCCGCCCCAGGGCGGGCGCAAACATCCGCA
>JAVBUS010000250.1:0-4999 GCA_031555125.1 Eubacteriales bacterium
TGTACATCTTCTACCTACCTAAAAAAGTGCAAGGGTTTTGCACTATATTTGGCGTTTCCCTTGCACTCATTATACCATATTTCGGTCAAATACGCTGGGTTTTCTTGGCGGTTTGGTTTAATCAGTGGACACGATTTAGTATGAGGGGTAACACCGCACAAAAAGAGGCTACCCACGGCGCTGCGCCGCGAGATAGCCTCTACTTTTATTAAGGTAACACCGCTCAAAGGTGAGTCGTTGGCCACGCGAGAGATTTCGCGCTGCTCGAGGAGCCTGTAGGAAGCCGTGGCAGCGCCACGACGACCGGAAGCGCGACATAGCGCAGCACGAACAGATCCCTGTGAACGACTGCTCGATTTGCGCTGTGTTGCCTAGGAATGCCCGCTGCGCTCCGATACCCGCAGCCTCACCATGGCCCGCGCTAGCATGGACCGGGCAATGTGGTATTCCTGCATACTACGTTGCTGACGGATCTTTTCCATGGCCAGGGCGCGGTCACGCTCCGCACGCACCCTGTCGATCTCCTCGGGCCACTCCACGGTCTGCATCAGCAGCAGCACCGTGTCCTGCATCACCGTGGCAAACCCGTCGGAGGCCGCGGCCTCCCGCCACTTGCCGTTTTGCAAGATACGAATAGGCCCTTCTTGCATGGAGATCACCATGGGCGTATGCCCGGCCATGATGCCGATCTCGCCGTCTGGGGCCAAGATCACCACCATCTCCGCCTGAGCGTCCAAAAAGTTGCGTTCAGGCGTAATGATCTGCAAACGAAAGTTGGCAGCCATGATTACACCTCCATCTCCCGGGCGGCGCGGCGCACATCCTCCAGATCGCCGGCCATGAAGAAGGCGGCCTCCGGCAGATTATCGGCCTCGCCGTCTACGATGGCCTTAAAGGAAGCGATGGTCTGTTGCACCGGCACATACTTGCCGGGGATGCCTGTGAACACCTCGGCCACGAACATGGGCTGGGACAAGAAGCGCTGAATCCGTCGGGCACGATGCACCGTCAGGCGGTCTTCCTCTGACAGTTCATCCATGCCCAGGATCGCGATGATATCCTGCAACTCCCGATAGCGCTGCAGCGACTCCTGCACCCGCAAGGCCACGCTGTAATGTTCCTGCCCCACGATGGCGGGATCCAGGATTCGGCTGCCGGAATCCAGCGGGGATACCGCCGGATAAATGCCCAACTCCGCCACCTGACGGGAAAGCACCGTGGTGGCGTCCAAGTGCGAAAATATCGCCGCAGGCGCCGGGTCGGTCAAGTCGTCGGCCGGGACGTAGATGGCCTGCACCGAGGTGATGGAGCCGTCCGCCGTAGAGGCGATGCGCTCCTCCAGAGCACCCACTTCCCCGGCCAGAGTGGGCTGATAACCCACCGCGGAAGGCATGCGGCCCAGCAAGGCCGATACCTCGCTACCCGCCTGAATATAGCGGAAGATGTTATCGATGAACAGCAGCACGTTTTGCTTCTTGACATCCCGGAAGTATTCCGCCAGCGTCAGGCCGGTCATGGCCACGCGCATACGGGCCCCCGGCGGTTCGTTCATCTGGCCGAACACCAGGGCGGTCTTTTCGATAACGCCGGACTCATTCATCTCGGTCAGCAGATCGTTGCCTTCACGGCTACGCTCGCCGACGCCGGTGAATACCGAGTAGCCGCCATGGGCCGTGGCGATGTTGTGAATCAACTCCAGGATCAGCACGGTCTTGCCCACACCCGCGCCACCAAACAGCCCGATCTTGCCGCCCTGGGCATACGGCGCCAGCAGGTCGATGACCTTGATGCCGGTTTCGAACACCGTGGTGACCGGGCGTTGAGCCGCAAAGTTGGGGGCAGCGCGATGAATGGGATCGTGCCGATCTGCCACCACATCTCCCTTGCCGTCGATGGGACGGCCCAACACATCGATGGCGCGGCCCAACAGGTGCATGCCCACGGGGGCCTGTACCGGGGCGCCGGTGTCGATGGCGGTCAAACCGCGACTGAGGCCCTCAGTGGCTTCCAACGCCACGCAACGTACCGCGTCGCCCAGATGCTGCGTGACTTCGGCAGCGACTCGGCGGCCATCGTCCTCAATATAGACCAAATGGTGAATCGCAGGCATGTGTCCGGCCGGGAACGCGATGTCCAGCACCGGGCCAATGATGCGAATGACTTTGCCTTGCATGGTTAGGCTCCTTTCTTGCGCGCGTATTACACCGAGTTGGCCCCCGCGATGATCTCGGTCAACTCCTGGGTGATGTCGGCTTGCCGCGCGCGATTGAGCTCCAGCCGCAAACGGCCGAGCATATCGTCGGCATTGCGGGTAGAGGCATCCATGGCCGTCATGCGGGCGCAATGCTCGCTGGCGTACGCCTGCACGCAGGCGGTAAAGGTCAGACCGATCAAGTATTGCGGCACCAGTTTTTGCAGCACCTCGTGCTCCGAGGGATAGTACTTCAGCTCCGCGGTCTGGCTGTGCAGCACCTCTACCTCGGCAAAGTCCTCCGCCACGATGGGCAGCAGCCGTAGCACCGTGGGCTTGAGCGAGGTGGTGGAATGCATGTGGGTATAGACCACGTACACCTCGTCCAGCAAATGCCGCTCATACAGGTCGCACAGCTCCGTGGTAATCTCCCGGGCGCTGTGGAGCATGGGGTTTTGGCTGATGTGCAAATATTGCACATCGGGCTGCATACCCAGCCGGTGAAAGTACACCCCGGCGGTTTGCCCGATGGTGAAGATCGCCACCTGCTCGTGCTCGGTCTGCTCGATGGTACGGCGTGCCAGCTTGAGCACGTCGTCGTTATACGCGCCGCACATGCCCTTGTCCCCGGCAATCACCAAAAAGGCGACACTCTTACTCTGGCGGGGCTGAAAGTAGGGATGCTCCAACTGGGCATGGCTGTTCTCGATGATGAAACGGATATCGGAGCGCACGCGCTGGAAGTAGGTGCGGTTTCGTTCATGCATGCGCAGCGCCTTTGCATCTTGGCGGAGGAGATCAAGTACATAGCCCGGGTGATCTTGCGTGTATCCTCTACCACGCGCAGGCGATGGCGGATCTCTGGAATCGCACTCATGCCAGCTCATCTCCGATCACGATACCCACCTGGGCCAGCCACGTGCGAACGGCCTGCCGGATCCAGGTCTCGATCTCATCGGTGAGCAAGGGGTGCGCCTGTAGGGTCAGCGCCAGATCCGGATACTGGGAAGCCAGCATCTGCGGGAACTCCTGCTTGAAGCGCCGCAGTAGGTCCATGGGGATCTCGTGAGGAATCAGCCCCCGGCCCATAGCGTACAGGAAGCACACCTGGGTGGCGGTGGACAGCGGCGCATTGTTGCGCTGGCGCAGCATCTCCGTCAGGCGTTCCCCGTAGTTGAGCATGTCCTGGGTGGCCTTGTCCATGTCGGAGGAGAACTGTGAAAATACGAGCAGTTCCCGGTATTGCGCCAGCTCCAGGCGCAACTGGCCGGACACCTTGCGCATGGCCTTGGTCTGGGCCGCGCCGCCCACCCGGGACACCGACAGACCCACATTCAGCGCCGGACGGGTACCCGCCCGGAACAGGTCGTGATCTAGGAATATCTGACCATCGGTGATGGAGATGACGTTGGTGGGGATGTAGGCGGAGATATCGCCGGTTTGGGTTTCGATGATGGGCAGGGCGGTCATAGAACCGCCACCCTTTTCCTGGCTGAGGTGCGCGGCGCGCTCCAACAGGCGGGAATGCAGATAGAACACGTCGCCGGGATAGGCTTCGCGGCCCGGCGGCCTGCGGAGCAGCAGTGACATCGCCCGATAGGCCACGGCGTGCTTGGACAGATCATCGTACACCACCAACACGTCGCGCCCGGCATACATGAACTCCTCGGCGATAGCACAGCCACAGTAGGGGGCGATGTACTGCATCGTGGCCGAATCGCTGGCCGTAGCGCACACCACCGTCACATAGGACAGCACATCGGCCTTGCGCAGGGTCTCGATGACCTGGGCCACGGTGGACACCTTTTGTCCGATGGCCACATAGACGCAGATCACGTTCTTGCCCTTTTGGTTCAGGATGGTATCGATGGCGATGGATGTCTTGCCGGTTTGCCGGTCCCCAATAATCAACTCCCGCTGACCGCGGCCGATGGGCACCGTGGCATCGATACTCATGATGCCAGTCTCCATTGGCGCGTTGACGGGCTGCCGGTCAATAATGGAGGGGGCCGGGGCCTCGATGGGTCGTACACGGTCGGTACGTACCTGGCCCAGGTTATCGATGGGCTGACCCAAGGCGTTGACGGTACGTCCCAGCATAGCATCGCCCACCGGCACAGACAGAACCTGTCCGGTACCCAGGGCTTCGGTCCCCACGTGGACGCTGTCCTCGTTGCTGAGCAGCACCACATCCACGGCCTCCGGATGGAGGTTCATGGCGATGCCGTAGGCGGGCGCATCGGCGTCGCCTAACTCGATGAGTTCGCCGTATCGACACCCTTGAAGGCCTGACACCGACGCGATGCCATCCCCTGTGCGCAGCACTTCGCCTGCGCCACGAATGGTGGCCCGGCGACCGCTGCCTAACTGCTTGCGCAGCAGGCTCTGCAGGGGCTCTTCCTCATCGTCGATGCGGGCGCGCTCCTCGTCGCCCGCCGCTTTGTCACGTTCCTGCCTGGCAACCTCCGTCAGGTTGTCCAACAGCAGCGCCGCCAAGGATTTGCTATCCACCGCCGTATCCGCGTCGGTGAGCTTACCCTTCAGCAGCGCTTGTTTGAGCGATTGTAAATGGCCGCGCAGGCTGTCGTCATACACGCGCCCGCCGATCTCCACCCGGATGCTGCCCAGCAGCGAGGGGTCGATCTGTTGCGTCAGCGTCACCGGCTCCCCCAGCAGGGCAGCAAAATGATGCTCGGTCTGTGCCAGTGTATCGGCGTCCAGCGGCAAGGCGGTCAGAAGCTTACCTGATACCATGGCTTCATCCCACCTTTGTCAAAAACTGCTCGATGATCTTTTCGTGGTCGGCTT
>JAVBUS010000196.1:0-19071 GCA_031555125.1 Eubacteriales bacterium
AAACAGGGTCAGCTTGCCGTCGGTGAGCAGGGAACCCTCGCTGCCCATGGATACCGCTACCAGGGAGACACCGGCAGCCACCAAGCTGTGCGCGGCATCGCGGATCTCCCGCAGGGTGGTCAGGGACTTGCCGGTGGCCTGCTCCAGTTCCTGCAGGTTGGGCTTGATCAAAAACGGCTTGTGGGTGCCGCGCAGATTGTCCATCAGTTTGTCGCCGGACACGTCGATGACGCAACGGCAGGTATCCGACACCTCCGCCATGATGGAGGCATACAGACCATCCGGGCACTTGGGCGGCAGGCTGCCGGTCAGCACCAAATACTCGCTGCGGTCCGCAAAGCCTGCGATCGCTTTGCGCAACTCCTCCAGCTGCGGTCCGGTGACCTGTGCGCCGGGCTCGTTCAGTTCAGTCATCGTCTGTTGACGCATATCCTGAATCTTTAGGTTCACCCGCACCGACCCCGGCGTACGCACAAAGGAGGCATTCACACCATCCCGGGCCAGTCGCGCCAGCACGATATCGCCGTGAACTTCGCCCAGTAGACCGGCACAGGTTGCGTTCATACCTAAGCGTCGCGCCACCACAGCCACATTGACGCCCTTGCCCGCGCCGTCGCTGCGCTCGCTGACGATACGGTTGGTGCCGCCGATGGTGAAGTTGTCCACCTGCACGGTGCGATCGATGCTGGGATTGAGACACAGAGTAGTAATCATCGAATTCCTCATTTCTGCGATGGCATTCCCACATATTGTAGCACAAAGTGGTGACGCTGTGCAAAATTCCTACCGCTTTTCGCGCAGCGCTTCAGTATATGCTGCAAGAGGGAGCGCGATTTACGAAGCGGAGCCCACAGGACGATTGTGGCTGATGCGGGCGCAATTGCCCGGGCGCGTTTGCCGATTGGGTCATGTCTGCTTGTGCTCGGCATCTTACGGGTGCATGGATCAAGAGTTTGTGAGATTTTGCGATATTTACCAACAAAGGAAAGGGGTCACCGGTGCGAACCGACAAGGCGAGTCCATGTGGATGACCATATGAAAATGGGGCTGCCGCGATCGCGACAGCCCCATTTTCATATACCCCTCGAGCAGGATTATTCGTCCTCGTCCTCGTCTTCCTCTGCCTTGTGGGCGTCGATGATCTTTTGCGCGGCCATGGCGGGAACTTCCTCATAACGGATGTAGCGCATCGTGAAGGAACCGCGGGCCTGGGTCATGGACCGCAGGTCCGTAGCGTACTTGAACATTTCCGCCAACGGGACTTCGGCCACCACTTGCTGCATGCCGTCCACCTGGTTCATGCCCAGGATACGGCCGCGACGCTTGGTGATATCGCCGATGATGTCGCCCATGTTGTCGTCGGGCACCAGCACCTCTACGTGGTTGATGGGCTCCAGCAGCACGGGACCGGCCTCTACGCACTTTTTGTAGGCCAGGCGGGCAGCTGTCTTGAACGCCATTTCAGACGAGTCTACCGCGTGGTAGGAGCCGTCGTATAGCTTGGCGCGCAGACCCACCATGGGGTAGCCCGCCAATACGCCCTTGGGCAGATTTTCCCGCAGGCCCTTTTCTACCGAGGGGATAAAGTTGCGGGGCACAACACCGCCCACGACGGCGTCCACAAACTCAAAGTCCGTGGAACCCTCGCCAATGGGAGAGAACTCGATTTTGACATGACCGAACTGACCGTGTCCGCCGGATTGCTTCTTGTGGCGGCCTTCGGCCTGAATGGTCTTGCGGATGGACTCGCGGTAGGGGATGCGCGGATCCTTGAACACGGCTTCGGCACCGAACTTGTTGGCCAGTTTGGCCCGGACCACTTCCAGGTGCAGCTCGCCTTGGCCGTTGATCAGGGTCTCGGTGGTTTCCACGTTCTTTTCCAGGGTGATGGAAGGGTCTTCTTCCTGCAGACGGGCCAGGCCGCTGAACACCTTGTCTTCGTCGCCGGCCTTCTTGGCAAACACCGCAAGGGAGACCGAGGGCGACGGGAAGGTGATGGCCGGGAACTTGACCGGCTTGGCCCGGTCGCACAGGGTATCGCCGGTACTGGTGTACTGTAGCTTTGCCAGTGCGCCGATGTCACCTGCGTACAGATTTTCCACCGCGGTCTGCTTCTTGCCGCGCATGACCGACACGTTGCTGGCTTTTTCCGGCTTATCCTGATTGGCGTTGTAAATCGGGGATCCGCTGGCCAAGGTGCCGGACAGCACCTTGATCAGCGACAGCTTGCCCACAAAGGGATCGGCCAAGGTCTTGAACACCTGGGCGGAGAAGGGCTCGCCGGCTGCACAGGTACGGGTAGCTTCCGCGCCGCTCTTGGCATCCACGCAGGCGCTTTGCAACCCGGCGGGGGAGGGCATGTATTGGGACAGGGCGAACAGCAGGGGCGAGATGCCCACGCCGGAGAACGAGGAGACCGGCGCCACCGGCACCAGGGAGCCGTCCAGCACGCCTGCGGACAGACCTTGGCGCATCTCCTCATCGCTAAGCTCGCCTTGCTCAAAAAACTTTTCCATCAGCTCTTCAGAGGTGCTGGCCGCGGCTTCCTTTACCAGCTCCCGGGCGTCGTCCACGGCGGACTGCATGTCGGCGGGGATGGGGATTTCCTTAGCGGACTTGCCCGCGCCTTCAAAGGCCTTCATGGCCACGATATCCACCACGCCCTTGAAGGCGGGACCTTGACCGATGGGCAGCATCAGCGGCACTACGTTGGTGCCGAACTGGTCGCGCAGGGAGGTCAGCACCTTCTGGAAGTCCACGTGCTCACGGTCCATCTGGTTGATGACGATAAACTTGGCCAGATTATTCCGGTTGGCTTGTGCCCAGGCCTTTTCGGTGCCCACTACCACGCCGGAGGGCGCGCCAACCACGATCATGGCGCCTTCCGCGGCCCGCAGAGGCCCCATCATTTCGCCAAAAAAATCAAAGTAGCCGGGCACGTCGATGAAGTTGATCTTGCGCTTGTGGCATTCCACCGGCACCACCGATGCGCTGATGGAGATGTGGCGTTTGATCTCTTCGGGGTCGAAGTCCGACACTGTGGCGCCATCTTCAACTCGGCCTTGGCGATCAATGGCGCCCGTGGTGAAGAGCATTGCTTCCAGCAATGTGGTCTTACCCTCGCTGCCATGGCCGATGACTGCAATGTTGCGGATGTTCTCAGCTTGGTAATCCTTCATGTCCCGTCCTCCTATTCTGTCATCCGTACCGGATGCGGAAATAACACAGGGTTGCGCCTGTTCATCGCACAGGTATGCGTTCCCCTATGCGTACACTTAAGGATTATTATACCTGACAGGCATCCAAAAGGGAAGGGCTTTTTCAGGGTGGCGCAGGGCCGTTCTTGTCAAGTGAGTACAGATGGCGCCCTTTAGGCTCATACAAAATGCGAGTATATGCGTTCCGGTGTCACATGATTACATAGCAGCGGCAACCCGCGTGTCACGTTTGCCGATCAATCGATAGATCCCGGCGATTCCCCATTGCTCATTGGCGCTGAAGAGGAGCGATGGATACCTGATCCTGTCACGCCAAAGCTGGGGGTCGGATGTAACGACGGTATCCGGAGCAAGTCGACCGGATATGTTGCCGCCACTATCTCCTTGCCCACGTCCGCGCCAAATAGCGGCATATGTCGGCCACCATGGGTTCGCACACCGTTTGATGCTTTCCGCCCTCGGCGCGGAAGCTCGCCTGTTGTTCAGCGTTGGCAAAATCCACGTCCTGCAAAATGCCTTTACAGTCCACAGCGCCGCGTTGCGCCATCATATATGCATGCAGCGCCTGACAGGCCTGCACCGCCGGGGCACGGTCGCCGCCGGGCATGTCTCGGCCCATCAGCATGCCGATGGCCATTGCACCCCCGGTGTATGCGCCGCAGGCACCCTGCGAAGCGGCAATGCCGCCGCCAAATGCGGTGGCGATGCGCGGGATGGCAGTGCTGTCCCAACCGTAGTAGTCGTTAGCGATCAGCAGCACGGTCTCCGCGCAGTTGAGCTGTCCGGCATGGAACTGCGCCATGCGCTCCTCGATGATCTGTTCCAAATCACGCATCCTGTGTGCCTCCTTCGGTGGGGTGTGAATTCTGTGCAGCCAAGACCCAAAGCCTGTGCATGGTGGGCAGCACCAGCGCCGGGTCGCCGGAGGTCTCCAGCGTTTCCTGGCCGACGCGGGATGCTTTTTGCAGCAGACCGTGCGCACCCAGCAGCCGTTCCACCTGCCGTGCTGTGCCCAGGTTGCCGTCGATCAGCGGCGTGCCGGGGACGAAGCAAGCGGCGATGGCCCGCCGCAAAAAGATGTAGTGGGTGCAGCCCAGTACCACGGCGTCCACGGTGCGGCGGGGCCAGTCGCCCAGTAGGTGCTGCAAGTGCGCGGCCAGTGTGGGGCCGTCGCATTCGCCGCGCTCGGCAAACTCCATCAGCCCGGGGCAAGGGATCGGCACTGCGCCGTCGCCGTATCGCGCCATGAGGGCAGCGAACTTGGGCAGCGCCAGGGTCATGGGCGTGGCCAGCACCAGCACAGTGCCGCCTTGGCGTTGCTCCGATGCCGGTTTTAATGCGGGCTCCATGCCGATCACGGGCAGGGTCAATGTCTCCCGCAGGGCAGCGGCGGCCACGCTGGTAGCGGTATTGCAAGCGATGACCAGGGCTTTGGCGCCCTGGGCGATTAAGTGGTCAGCCACAGCACGGCTCCGGGTCAATACCTCGTCCGGCGTGCGGGTGCCATAGGGCGCGTAAGCATTGTCACCGTAGTATAAAAGGTCTTCGGCGGGGAGCAGCGCACGGATTTGTGCTGCCACGCTGATGCCGCCGACGCCGGAATCGAAGATACCGATGGGGCGATGCGCATCCATAAAGCCCTCCTGAATTGTAAAAAACGCAGGACGACGATACATCATCCTGCGCCGATACGTTATTATACTGCCTTTTTTATCGGTCCGCAACCTGGGCGATTGCCTTGGCCAGATACGGCATGGCGGCCAGGCATTGTTCCAGGGTGTTCCTGTTGTTGCCTACCTCGATCAGGATCGCCTGCTCGGATACATGCTGATTAAAGCGTCCGGTCTTGGTGATCACCGGCCGCGCCAGCTCCGGCACCTGGGTGTTGAGCACTTCGGTCAGCGCGTTGGCCAGCAGGATATTGACCTGCCAATTGGGCTTTTGCTCAAAGCCCGCCCCGGTCTGGCCGGTGCCTTTGCCGATGAGCATGCGCAGCCGCGCCAGCTCCACCCCTTGAACGGTGACGGTGTTGGTGTTCTTCATGCTGTCGTTGTAAGCGTCCCGGTGCATGTCGATATAGTAATCAAAGGTTTCGTTTCGGGAGCCGTATTGTTCCAGCAACGCAAGGGAGCGGGTATAGGCGGTGGACAGGGACGGCGGTTCCAAATCGGTTTTGTCGTGCACCACTTCCAGCCCTTCGGCGCGTAAGGCTTCAGCCAGGGCTTCGCCCACACGTACGATGTTGTGGGCAGGGTCCTTGGTGCGCCACTTTTCCGTGGGCTCATAGGGGTTTTCCGCCGTGGGCTCAAATGCCTCCCACGTATGGGTGTGATAGAGCAGCACGCGTTTAGGGCCGGTGGGGTGGGGCGTGCGGCGCACCACCTCGATGCGGATATCGTTGCCCATGGGCAGATCCTCCGGCTCGATTGCGGCGGGATCATCGGGTGTGTCCGGTGCCCCCGGCACCGGTGCGAAGATATTCACGGGCGTGGGTTGAGGTGTGCTTTCCGCCTCCGGTGCAGGGCTGGGTGTGCTGGGCATGGACAATGGGGCCAGCGCGGGCACCGCTGCTTCCGGCATAGGACTAAACGACAAGGCGTGGGCGATCATGGCGATGCCACATATCGCCATCCATGCTGCCAACATATACTGTACCCGGGTCACCTTAAACACCATAAAACATGCCCTGCGCAGCATGCATTCATCCTCCCTGTCGGACAAGCCTCTTGGTCATTGTATGCGGCCTGGTTTGTGAATATACGCATTATTGCATCAGGTGCAGGATCTCTTCGGCAGCCAGTTGGGGCTGCAGTGCTGCGTTGATGCCTCCGGCTAAGATGGCGGCCATATGTTCCACCATAGCGTCCACCTCTCTGGGGGTGACCACCAGATCCCCCAGCTGCTCGCTGACCACCCGTGCGATCAGGGCATCCAGCGCCTGCTCGTGATCGCCGTCATCTAGCTGCAGATCGTGAATCAGCAGCCCCAAAGCGTCCCGGGCGATGGTGGAGGCATACACAACCATGGGCACGCCCACAGCGATAATCGGCACACCCAGGGTCTCCTGGGTCATGCCCAGGCGGTGATTGCCTACGCCGGAACCGGGGCTGATGCCGGTATCGGTGACTTGGATGGTGCAACAGATCCGGTCGGATTCCCGGGCTGCCAGGGCATCCACGGCCACCACGGCCACCGGATGCACGTGGGCGATGATGCCGCGGATCATCTCGGCGGTCTCCATGCCGGTAATGCCCAGCACCCCGGGGGCCACAGCGCTGACCGCTCGCAGCCGTCCACGCAGAGAATCGGGCACCGCGTTCTGTAGGTGCCGGGTCACCAGCACCGCGTCGATCACTCGGGGCCCCAGAGCATCCGGCGTCACCCGGCGGTTGCCCAGCCCCACCACCAGCACATCGCCTTCGGCGGGCAGCATGGGGCGGATGATCTGGGCCAACTGTGCCTGCAGTGTTTGGCTAAGCGCAGGCTCCGGCTGCGAAAACTGGGCGCAGGTCAAGGTCACGTACTGTCCGCAGGGGCGCTGCAGCGCATCGGCCCCGGCCTGGGTGGTGATGCGTACAACGGTCTTGCGGACATCGTCCAGACATTCTTCCTCCACCTGTACACCGGGCATATGATCCACCGGTTGCGAGGCACGGGCCTCCAGTGCCAAGTCGGTGCGCAGTTGTCGCATTGCTCTCGATGCCCCCTTTCCACCGCGTGTTGTATCGGCTTACATTGTGTTCTTTTGCACCCCGTCCTATGCACCTGTAGAAAAAACGAAGAAAAAACGAACGAAACGAAAAAACGTGGACAGCTTGCTCTTTTTCTACTTGCAATTAGCGTATAATCGTGCTAAACTGTGTTTTGCTGATTTCCACAAGGGGAGGTGAATGGTTTTGCCGAATATCAAGTCTGCCATCAAGCGGGTCAAAGTCAACGCGAAGAAGAACCTGCGCAACCGCCGCGTCAAGTCTGCGACGAAGACCTCTTTGAAGAAGTTCGAAACCGCCCTGAAGACCGACGTGAAGGCCGCCGAAGTGCTGCTCCCCGCCACCACCGGGTCTGTGGATCGTGCCGTCGCGAAGGGCGTTATGCATAAGAACGCCTCGAATCGCAAAAAGGCGCGTCTGGCGCGTGCGCTGGCGAAGGCTGCCGCCCAGTAGTCCCAGTGTAGCTTGTCTAAAAAGCCCGCAGAACATATCGTTCTGTGGGTTTTTTCTTGCTCTTTTGTCGTTTTGGGGTGGCCGGGGATAGCTGGGTGCTGTTTTTGTCCTTCATTGCAAAACGGCTGTCATCTTTCGCGTCGTGATTCTACAAAGCAACGTATACACACCGTGCTACACTCCCCCAGAACAACGTATACATCATAAAGAAGCGCGGGGGTGATGCGCTTGGCGCTACAGGGCGCACAGTTGCAGCGCGGGGAAGCACGGAAGAGACCATTCGGCACCCGATCGAACCCAACCCATTGGTTCACCCGGGATACCAAGTATCTGCTGCGCAATATGGTGGCGGGTATGGCGGAAACGGTGCGCGGGGGAAACCTGCTCATGGCTATGGCCACGTTGGCCTGTTTTGTGCTGCTGGCCCATGCCCGGATGCCGGACGGTGGCACCCCTTTTGCAGTGGCCGCTTTTGTGGCGCAGTTGATCAGCGGTGTCCACGCGCCCTTCGCCTTCGTCGGGGTAGTGATCGGTGCGCTGACCCAATGGACGCCCACGGCGTGGAGCGTGTGGTGGCAGGCACCGGCCTGTGCCGCGTTATGGATGTCCTATCCCTTCTGGCGGGGACGCGTGCCGCAGCAGGCTACCTGGCGGGCAGCGCTGGCGGCGGCGCTGATGCTGTTGGTGCCCCTGCCTTTTTCCGCCCCCGTGGGGTGGGAGGCCAGGGTCCAATGCCTGCTCAATGCCCTGGTGGCCGGAAGCACGACGCCGGTATTTGCCCAATGTTTTCAACTGTTGCGCAGGCGGCCCCGGCCCTTGCGTAGCGATGAACGCCTGTGTGGGCTCCTGGCCCTGTGCGTCCTCACCTTGGGCGGGTTGCCCTGGCATATCGGGCCATGCTCCATCGGCATGTGCCTGGCGGTGGGGATCACTGCCCTGCTAGCCCAGGCAGGCGGGGCCAGCGCCGGATTGCTTGGCGGTGCGGCCATCGGCTTTGCCATGAGTGTGGGGGGCGCTCCCACCCAGGTGGCTGTTATGCTGGGGGGCGGAGGCGCCCTGGCAGGGATGCTGGGCAGCCACAAGCGCCTGACCACTGCCGGGAGTTTTTTACTGGGTGCAGTAGCGTCCGCCTTGATCTTGCGGGACGACGTGCTCCGCTGGTTCCCCCTGGAGGCGCTGCTGGCAGGGTTAATTCTGTTCTTGGTGTTGCCCCAACGGCTCCGAGCGCCTGCACTCCGATTCGCGGCTTCCGCGGGAGAGGAAGGTGCCCTTCGCCCCGAAGGCGTGGGTACCTTTACGGCGCACATGCTGGCGGAACGCGCCCAAAGCATGCGGGCGCTGCTGGCGGCGTTGCCCGCGCCCATGGGCTACGCCATGGACCTTAACGATCGACTGGATCGCCTGGCGGACAAGCATTGCCAGGGTTGCGCCCGATGGGACATCTGCTGGCGTGCCAACGTCGCCGATACCGCCCAGGTCATGGGCAGCCTGCTGGAGATCGCCGACGAGCGCGATATCGCGCCGGAAGATATCACCAACACGGTGCAGCTTATCGGCTGCGCCCGCGCGGATCGTGCGCCCCATAGCATCGATGCGCTGCTGCAAGAGGAGCAGCGGGCCTTGGTCATCCAGGCCCGGCAGGCAGAGGCCAGGGCCTTGGCGGGTATCCAGTTGGAGGGATTGGCCCAGTGCATGCTGGGGGTATCCACGGCACTGCGCAAGGACACGGCATTTTTGCCCGCGCTCCAGCGCCGCGTGCAGCGGACTCTGACCCAGGACAACCTGCCCGCGGAAGTGGTCACTGTGACCCGGGTAGCGGGGAAGGTAGAGGTGCTGCTGGAGGGATCCAGCCTGGAGGATCTGTACAGTATCCGGGAACAGGTCTCCAGGGCGGTGGGGGTGGCCATGCGGCCCAGGATCGCCGACAACCCCGAGGTCACCGAGTTGGTGTATGAGCAGGAGAGTGCCCTGGATGGGGAGGTGGGTGTTGCCCGCTGCACGAAGTACGGCGAAGAGGTGGCCGGGGATGGGTTCATGGCCCTGCGCCTATCCGGCGGCCGGCAACTGCTGGCCATCAGCGATGGCATGGGCAGCGGGACCCGCGCCCAGCAGGAGAGCCACGCCACCTTGGCGCTGCTGCGGCAGTGTCTGGGGGCAGGCTATACCCGGGCCCAAGCGCTGATGGCGGTCAATGGCCTGTTGCTGGCTTGTGCCGGTGAGGATATGTTTGCCACCATGGATCTGTGCATGGTGGATTTGCACAACGGCGAGGTGGCCTTTGAAAAGTTGGGGGCCTGCACGTCCTACGTCATTCATGGGGACACCTGCCGCGCTATCGCAGGGGAGACGCTGCCCCTGGGAATTTTACACAATGTACGGCCTCGCTCGCATCGCCTGCGCTTGCAGGAGGGGGACGTGGTGGTCATGGTGTCCGACGGCGTGGCCGACGCGTTTCCCAATGGGGACGAAGGGATCATGCGTGCCCTGGCCGGTATGCGGACCTTGCCTGCGCAGCACATTGCCGACGCGTTGCTCAAACGAGCGTTGGTCCAGCAGGGGGGGCGAGCGCTGGATGATATGACGGTGCTATGCGTGCGGCTTATGCGTCAGGCGGACTTGGTCATGGCGCTGGATCAGCGGGAGGAGAAGACCGGGGGTCGATCAAACCGGCGAGCTGCTGCGGGATGATGAACCGAATGCAGGAAGATGGAGTTGCTCCTTCAAAATATCTGCATAATTCCCAAAAAAGAAAGCGATGCGGCATTAAAAACGAATAATACACAAATCATTCTCTCAAAACATGTTGACAGCGGAACTCCTGCGGCGTATAGTATTGCGCAGACAGTCGTGCGCAGCGCGAGGCAGGAGTGATGGAGCATGTCTTGGGAAAATGCATATAGTCAGCGCGTATATGAGGAAGTGTGTGCCCGCAACGCACAGGAACCGGAGTTTCTGCAAGCGGTACGGGAGGTTTTAGAGTCCCTGCAACCGGCGCTTCGGGAGCATCCGGAGTGGGAGCGGGCGGGGATTTTGGAGCGCATCGTGGAGCCGGAGCGCCTGATCGTGTTCCGGGTGCCGTGGGAGGATGACAAGGGTGTGATCCGCGTCAATCGCGGTTTCCGTGTGCAGTTTAATCAGGCGCTTGGCCCCTACAAAGGCGGCTTGCGTTTTCACCCCTCGGTGACGGCGTCGGTGATCAAGTTCCTGGGCTTTGAGCAGACGCTCAAAAACGCCCTGACCGGTTTACCCATGGGCGGCGGCAAGGGGGGCTCGGACTTTGATCCAAAGGGCAAGTCGGATCGGGAGATCTTGCGCTTTTGCCAAAGCTTTATGACCGAGTTGGCCCGGCACATCGGTGACTGGATCGACGTACCCGCAGGCGATATCGGCGTGGGTGGCCGGGAGATCGGTTATATGTACGGCCAGTACAAGCGCCTGACCAGCCTGTGCACAGGGGTGTTGACCGGCAAGGATGTGTCCACCGGCGGCTCCCTGGCCCGGCGGGAGGCCACCGGGTACGGTCTGCTCTACTTCGTCCAGGAGATGATACGCACCATGCGTGGCCAGGAGCTGGCGGGGAAGCGTGTGGTGATCTCCGGCTCCGGCAACGTGGCTATCTACGCTGCGGAAAAAGCGCAGGCCATGGGTGCCGTGGTGGTGGCCCTCAGCGATTCCGGCGGCTACATCGTGGATGATGTGGGCGTGGATTTGGATCTGGTCAAGCAGATCAAGGAGACCGAGCGCGGACGCATCAGTGTGTACGCGGAACGCAGACCCCGCGCGAAGTATGTGGATGGTCGCGGCATCTGGACGGTGCCTTGCCACATCGCTTTGCCCTGCGCCACCCAGAACGAGTTGAACGCCGAGGATGCGCAGGCACTGGTGGCGAGCGGCGTCATGGTCGTGGCCGAGGGGGCCAATATGCCCACCACGCCGGAGGCGGTGGCCATCCTGCAGGCGGCGGGCGTGCTGGTAGGCCCGGCCAAGGCCGCCAATGCGGGCGGTGTGGCCACCAGCGGTCTGGAAATGAGCCAGAACTCCATGCGCCTTAAGTGGACCTTTGATGAAGTGGACGAGAAGCTAAGGGGCATCATGGTGGGGATTTTTCATAACGTGTACGAGACCGCAAAACGGTACGGCATGGGGGAAAACCTGGTGTTGGGCGCCAACATCGCCGGATTCGACCGGGTGGCGAAGTCCATGTTGTGGCAGGGCGACACGATTTAGCCGTTTAGGGCAACAACGCGCAAATCGAGGAGTCGTCCACACGGATCTTTTCGTGCTGCTCTACGTCGTTCTTCCGGTTGCGGTGGCGCTGCCACGGTTTCCTACAGGCTCCTCGGGCAGCGCGAAAATCTCCCGTGTGGCCAACTGCTCTCCTTTGAGCGGCGTTACCTTCAGTTTTTTGGGCTTCTCACTGCGGTGGGCGGCCTTTTCTACTTTCTGCACCACTTTTCGCGTCAGGCACTTGCCTTCCACGGTGGAAGAGGGTACAATATTTTGGGGAACTCTTTTGGAGGAAGGCAATGGACAACCGACAAGGCGTGCATCCGCTGGTGCGGCAATTTGCGCAGACGCTGGATGCGCAGGGAATGGCAGCCCAGGGGAGCACGGTGCTGGTCGCGGTCAGCGGCGGGGCCGACTCGGTGGCGCTGCTGCGGTTGTTCTGTGCAGTGCGTGACCGGCGTCGGTTGACGTTGCACGCGGCGCACCTCCATCACGGGATCCGTGGGCAGGACGCAACGGAGGACGCGGATTTTGTGTCGGCGTTGTGCCACGCGTTGGAAGTGCCTTGTACCCTGGGGAAGGCCGATGTACCGGCGCTCCGGCGGCAGCTCGGCACTGGGCTGGAGGATGCCGCCAGGCAAGCTCGGCGCGGCTTTTTACAGGATGTGGCGCAGCGAATCGGCGCGGCGACGATCGCCCTGGCGCATCACATGGATGACCAGGCGGAAACCGTGCTGCTTCACCTGCTCCGGGGCTGCGGTCTACAAGGATTGACGGGCATGCGCCCGATGCAAGGGCCCTTCATTCGCCCCTTGCTGGACATCCCGAAAGCCGCGCTGTGCGCATACCTCACAGACTTGCGGCAGCCTTGGCGAGAGGATGCCACCAACGCGGATACCGCCCTGACCCGCAATGCCCTCCGTCACCGCGTGCTCCCGGTCATGACCGAACTCAACCCCGGTCTGGTGTCCGGCTTGCATGATCTGGCGGAACGTTTGCGGCTGGATGAGGACTGCTTGCAGACCTTGGCGGCGGCGCTGCCACCCTGGCATACCACGGCCTATGGAGGGTGTGCTTCCCTGGCACCCTATCAAGCCGCTCACGAAGCCCTCCGCCGGCGCGGTGTGCGGGACGGACTGGCCCGCTTGGGCGTGCGGGATTGTCAGGCGGATCACGTTCAAGCGGTTTCGGCGCTCGTCGATCAAGCCCCCGGTGCGGTTTGCAACTTGCCGCAAGGGCACCACGCGCTGCGCGGACGGCGGCACCTGCATCTGCTCCGCCCCCATTGGGAGAAGGCTCTTCCGAGCGCATGCTCAGAGACGCGCCTTTGCCTGCAGGGTGAGACACTGCCGCCCGGTGGCGGACGACTCTTCGCCCGCCCTGCCGAGCCTGGCGAATGGGGCGACGGCATCCGGACCCAGGCGTTGGATGCGGCGGCCCTGATCGGCGCGGTGGTACGGAACCGTCGGCCCGGCGATGTTTTCCATCCCCTGGGTGCGTCCGGCGGTCATCTGTTAAAGCAGGCGTACATCGATGGTGGCATCGACAGACCCTTTCGCCCTTGGGTACCATTGATTGCCAAGGGATCGGAAATCCTGTGGATCTTGGGCATGATGCCCAGCCATAAGGCCCGTGTTACGCCCCATACCACGCAGGCCATTTTTCTTACCTATCAAGGCGACTTGCCTTGGACAGAATAAGCACACCAATGAAGGAGGCGGAACACGATGGAACGGACGCTATATAAGGATCTTCAGCCCAATCTCCTCATCACCCAAGAGCAGATCCAGGCGCGTGTCAACGAACTGGGTGCGCAAATCACTGCGGACTATCGCGGTAAGGAGCTGGTGGCCGTCGGCATCCTCAAGGGCGCAGTCGTTTTTTTCGCCGACCTGATCCGGCGGATCGATCTGCCCATGACCACTGACTTTATGGCGATCTCCAGCTATGGCAGCGCCACCAAGTCCTCCGGCGTGGTGCGGATTCTCAAGGATCTTGACAAGGACATCGTCGACAAGCACGTGCTGGTCGTGGAAGACATCATCGACACCGGGCTGACCATGTCGTTTCTGAAGAATAATCTGCTTTCCCGCGGGGCGGCGTCGATCCGTGTCTGCGTACTACTGGATAAGCCGGAGCGCCGTCTGGTACACCTGAGCAGCGACTCCACCGGTTTTTCCATCCCGGATGATTTTGTGGTGGGCTATGGGCTAGACTATGACCAGCGATACAGAAATCTGCCGGAGATCGGCGTGCTCAGGCCCGAGATTTACGAGAAGTAGAAGCGCGCAGGTAAGCGCGAACGAAATCCTTGGGGAAGCTTTGCATCGTGCGGCAGGACGTGATATAATTATCAAACGTGTCGCCACGCGCAACACACAATGCCGCTAGCAGCGTAGGAGGTTTGTTTTGAAGAAGTCTTACAGAGGCATTCTCTTTTTTGCAGTGATTTTTATGGCGATGATCTGGATGGTGCAGACATTCACCTCCATGAATCAGAGCGAGAAGAAGGACATCAATAGCAGCCAGTTGCTCACCTATGTGGCAGAGGACAAGATCGCCAAGATTGCCATTCAGGAGAGCACACTCAAGGGTCTCTTGGTCGAGAGCAGTGTGGCCGAGGCGGATTTCCCGGCCAAGAACTATGACTTTATAGCCGTCATCAACCCGGACAACTTTTTCAGTTCGGTCTACAAGATTTACGCCGAAAAAACCGGGAAACCGGTGGCGGATGTGGGCGAGAGCGATCTGAAGTTTACTGTGCAGTACTTGCCGCGTCCGGAGACGCCCTGGTACTTCGATCTGTTGCCCATGCTGATCCTGGTGGGGCTGGTGGTGGTGTTTTGGCTGGTGCTGATGCGCCAACAGGGCGGCGGGAACAGCCGGGTGATGAACTTTGGCCGCAGCCGCGCACGGATGTTTGATGCGCAAAAGAACGCCATTACCTTCGCCAACATCGCCGGTGCGGTGGAAGAGAAGGAAGAACTGGTGGAAATCGTCGACTTCCTAAAGAACCCGGGCCGCTTTACGGAACTGGGTGCGCGCATCCCCAAAGGCGTGCTGCTGGTAGGCCCTCCGGGCACCGGTAAAACCCTGCTGGCCAAGGCCGTGGCGGGGGAGGCGGGCGTTCCGTTCCTGACCATCTCCGGTTCCGACTTTGTGGAGATGTTCGTGGGCGTCGGCGCCAGCCGTGTCCGCGATCTGTTCGATCAAGCCAAGCGGCATGCCCCCAGCATCGTGTTCATTGATGAGATCGATGCGGTGGGCCGCCAGCGCGGCGCCGGATTGGGCGGCGGACACGATGAGCGCGAACAGACCCTGAACCAGCTGCTGGTGGAGATGGACGGCTTTACCCACAACGAGGGCGTCATTGTATTGGCGGCCACCAACCGCCAGGATATTCTGGACCCTGCGCTGTTGCGGCCCGGCCGCTTTGACCGGCGTATCACTGTCAACTACCCCGACGTCCGGGGACGGGAAGAGATTCTGCGCTTGCACAGCGCCAACAAGCCTTTGGCCGATGATGTGGATCTGAAGGTCATCGCGAAGCGGACGCCTTTCTCCACCGGTGCGGATCTGGAAAACATCATGAACGAGGCAGCCATCCTTTGCGCCCGCGGCAGCGGCAACAAGATCACCATGCAGCACTTGCAGGAGTCTGTGGAGCGGGTGGAGATGGGCCCGGAAAAGCGCAGTCATTCCGTCAACGAAAAGGACAAGAAAATCGTGGCCTATCACGAGGCGGGACACGCCCTGGTGGGGGCCAAGCTGGAGCATTGCGAGCGGGTGCAGCTGGTGACCATCATTCCCCGGGGCAACTCCGGCGGCCACACGCTGCTGTTGCCGGAGGAGGAGCGGGACTTCCAGTCCAGCATGGAGCTCCATGACCGACTGGCCATGACCATGGGTGGCTATGCGGCGGAAAAACTGGTGTTTGGCGACATCACCGGCGGAGCGACCTCGGACATCCGCCACGCCACAGAGATCAGCCGCCGAATGATCACTCACTTTGGTATGAGCGAAGCCCTTGGCCCCATTTATTTAGGGGGCGAGCAAGAGGTGTTCCTGGGCCGCGACTTTGCCCAACAGAGCCGTAACTACTCCGAAATCATGGCATCCAAGATCGATCAGGAAGTCCATGATTACCTCAAGCGTGCATATGACCGTGCCTTCGAGTTGCTCACAGAGAATCTTGACCAGCTACACCGGCTGGCAGAGGCGCTCATGGAGCACGAGACCATCTATCGCCCGGAATTCGATGCGCTGCTGGGCCTGCCGCCTGCGAAGCCTGCGGCGGATGCCACGCTGTAAGTCAAGAGCGCAAGGGGGATCCCATGCAGTTTTCCACCAAGTTAGATGCCTACGAAGAGAGCGTTTTCGCGGAGTTAGCCCAGCGCAAGCAGGCCCTTGCGGCCCGCGGCGTGTCAGTGATTGACCTGTCCATCGGTTCCCCGGATCAACCGCCTGCACCCCATGTGATGCAGGCGCTTTCTGATGCCGCGCTGGATCCCGCCAACTATCGGTACGCCGTCCAAGATCGCCCGCAGCTGTTGGCGGCGGCGGCGGCGTGGTATGGGCGGCGGTTTGGTGTGACACTGGATCCATCTACCCAGATCACCTCCCTACTAGGGTCCCAGGATGGGTTGGCACATGTGGCGCAGGCCTTGCTGGACCCGGGCGATACCGTGTTGACGCCGGATCCGGGCTATCCCATCTTCTCCATCGGTCCGGCGCTGTGCGGCATGCGGGTGGAACGGCTGCCGCAGTTGCGGGAACATGGGTACCTGATCGATTGGGACGCTGTGCCCCCGGAACAGGCACGACGCGCCAAACTGGTCATTGTCTCCTATCCCAATAATCCCGTGACCGCCATGGCCACACCGGGTTATTACGATCGTCTGGTGGCCTTCGCCAAACGGTACGACATCGCCGTGCTCCACGACAACGCCTATAGCGAGCTGACATTTGACGGCGCGTCCTGCGGCAGCTTTTTGCAGGCGCAGGGCGCTACAGAGGTTGGCATAGAGCTGAACTCCCTGTCCAAAACGTACAATTTTGCCGGTGCGCGGTTAGGGTTTGCACTGGGCAATGCCCGGATGGTGGGCTTGTTGCGCTCGCTCAAGAGCAACTTCGACTTTGGCGCCTTTCTGCCCATTCAACTGGCGGCGGAGGCGGCCCTGAACGGTCCCCAGGACAGCGTGGAACGCACCCGAGCCACCTATCAGCGGCGTCGGGATGTGTTGTTGGACGGCCTTGAAGCCGCGGGCTGGACCATCGAAAGGCCAAAAGCCACCATGTTTGTGTGGGCGCCGATCCCTGTGGGTTTTGGTGGCGCGGAGGACTTCGCTAACCAATTGGCCCAGCGGACCGGCGTCATCGTGGTGCCGGGCACCGCCTTTGGACCGGCGGGAGAAGGTCACGTGCGCATGGCCTTGGTGCAACCGGAGCCTACCATGGAAGAGGTGGCCCGGCGGGTAGCCGCCAGTGGGCTGCTTGGGCGGGGTGACGCATGATCGCGGATCTTCACGCGCATTCCACGGCTTCCGATGGGCAGCACGCCCCGACGGAGGTCATCGCCCTGGCGGCGGCACGCGGCGTGACCCTGCTGTCCCTGACCGATCATGACAGCATCGATGGCCTCATGGAAGGCGAAACGGCGGCGCGGCAGGCAGGCCTAGCCTGGATCCCCGGCGTGGAGCTTAGCTGCGAGGGGGAGCGCGAAATTCATTTGCTAGGCTATGGCGTGGATGCCCGTGACGGGGCATGGCACGCCTTTTTTGCGGAACTGCAGGCTCAGCGGCGGACCCGTGCCATGGCGATCCTGGAGCGGCTGCGGGAGTTGGGCGTGTGCTTGCCGCAGGAAGCTGTGTTGGGTGCGGCGGCACACAGCGTATCCCG
This sequence comes from Eubacteriales bacterium, assembly GCA_031555125.1. Classification (GTDB taxonomy): domain Bacteria; phylum Bacillota; class Clostridia; order Christensenellales; family Aristaeellaceae; genus WQXF01. The sequence continues at coordinate 17,507 of JAVBUS010000196.1, forward strand.
TACCCATATTGCCCAGGGTCTGATGGACGCCGGAGCGGTTACCAGCATCAAGGAGGCCTTCGCCCGCTATCTGCGCACGGGTGGTCCGGCCTATGTAGCCCGCCCCACGCTGACGGTGGCCGATGCGGTGGCACGTCTTCGGGCACGGGGCGCGGTGCCGGTGCTGGCGCATCCGGGATTGATCCCTGTCCACGAGGAAGTGCTGACCCGATGGATCGCCGCCTGGCACGAGGCGGGACTCATGGGGATTGAGGTGCATTATCCGCGCCATACCCCGGAGCAGATCCGCCGTTTTGAGCGGCTGGCCAGGGGACTGGGGCTGCTCGTCACCGGCGGAAGCGACTTTCATGGGGCGGCGGTGAGGCCGTCCCAGTTGGGCATGCATGCGGCCCGTTGGCGTACCCAGGAGGAGGATGTGGCGGCACTGCTGGCCGCATTGCCATGCAGGGCCAGCGCATTTACATCCTAAAACATGGAAGATGCACGGAGAAGGAGTCCAGGGGGCGAGCGATAAGCCCCCTGGTCGCTCCCGCAGGAGCGAAACGCCTACCTTTGGGAGGGTATTTCGCCCTCGCGGTCGACCAGAGGGCTTTGCGGTCGCCCTCTGGACTCCTTCGCAGCTCAGCTCCCAGTATCTGTATTCAAATGCGTTCGCCCTGCATTGCCATGAAATAGTATACAAAGGGGCCTGGGCTGTGGTATACTGAACTACATATAGCCTAATCAGCCTCAGGAGGGACTGCATGTCGTACTATCAGATGGGCTACAAGCCGCCGCAGCAACCGCAGCGGAAGACCGCTCAAAAACGTCACGCGAACCATGCAGATGGTAACGAAGCCGCCATGACCATGTCCATGGCGCATGATATGTCGCCCAGACCCGTCACGGCCCGCCAGGCGGCATCGCTTGACCAGGCAAGCCAGGCCCGTCTGGCCTTTCAAAAGCAACCGCCTATTCAAAAGATCAAGCCCAAGCGCCGTAAGCCCCTCTCTGCGTTGCCCATCATCTTCATGTCGCTGCTGTTGGCGGTGATCGGGGTGCTGGGGTATGCCCTTTGGACGGATCCGGGGCGGAGCGACGTGTTCTTTGAGGGCGTGTACATCGGTGATATTCACGTGGGCGGCATGACGCCGGACCAGGCCCGTGCTACCTTGGACAAGCAGGAACAGCAAATCGTGGACAACTGGTATATCAACCTGCGGTATCAGGACTACTTGCACACCATCACCGCCGAGGACATTTCCCTAAAGGCGGAGCTGTCCGAACAGATCGATTCCGCTTGGGATGTGGGTCGCCAAGGGAACTTCTTCACCCGCCGCCACCAGGTGAGCGCCTTGCGGAGCGAACCGTTCCATGCTGCGGGCGGCGTGCGGTATGACCAAACTGCCCTGGACGCTGCCTTGGCGGAGGTTTCTTCCGTGGTGACCTGCGAACCCATCAACGCCACCGTCCACTTCGATCCCGCGCTGGAGCAACCGGTGGTACTCACCGACGAGGCCACGGGACTGCGACTGGATACCGCGGCCCTGCGGCAGCAGCTGACCGGCTACATCGATAAGCTCCAG
>JAVBUS010000190.1:0-2789 GCA_031555125.1 Eubacteriales bacterium
TCGCCACAAACAACGCCGAGCCAAAGAAAAAGTAGTAGTTGACCATGGCGTTCAGGGCACAGGCCAGTGCCAAGGCGCCAAAGCGGCGCTTGTCGGTAAAGGCATTCTCCAGGGCCAACAACAGCAGCGGGAATACCGCCACCACATCCATGAAATGATAGAACTGGGTATTGATGATGCTAAAGGAAGAAAACGCGTACAGCAGCCCGCCGATCTGGGCAACGCGGACATCCTTGACGAATGGGCGGATATACCAATAGGCGGTCAGCGCCGCCACCGCGTGCTTGAGCACCGCCATCAGGGAAATACCATAAGGAATCGCGGCCTCCGGCAACGGCATCAGCGCCCAAACAAAGGGACTGCCCAGGGTGTAGAACGCATAGGAGCCAAAGAAGTTGGCCCCCATAAAGGTATTCCAATCCCAAAACGGCGCACCGGAGAACAGCATCCGCCGGGTCTCCAGAATAAAGGGAATCTGCTGTTCCATAAAATCGCCGCGGGTGACCATTCGGCCGCCATATGGAAAGATTGCGGGGGCCAGCGCACACACCGCCAACACTGCCGCCATCCAAAACAAGCGCAAGCCCGGTCGGCGTTCCGTCGCCTTTTGCAGGTTGTCCATCAAGTCGCTCCTTCGTCTGCTGTGCTGCCAGCATTGTACTTGCCCCAAGGCAGTCCTGTCAATCCGGCAGGTGCAGCCCTTCGATGAAAGCCCGGGCGCAGGCCGGCAAGGGCACCTCCCGGTGAAAGACCATGGCGATCGCCCGGGTGGGAATGGCTGGGATCAAGGGCACCCGTTTGAGAAGCCCTTCGGACAACAGCGGCTGCACAAACTCCGCCACCACCGCCGAGATCCCCAGGCCACTGATGGCAAACTCCGATAGCAGATCCAGACTGCCCAACTCGATCTCCGGCGCCAACGTCACCCCGTGGGCCTCCGCCAGCTGATCCATGGATCGGCGGGTGGCGCTGGCCCGCTCCAGCATGATCAGGGGCATTTGTGACAGCGCCTGCCAAGTCACCTGCTTCGGCATGTCCGGGAAGAACCGCGGCGCGTAGACGAAGCAATCCTGCACCCGGGCGATCTCGTGGACCTCATACTCCCCCTCCATCTCCAGGGGTAGGTTAACCACGCCGATGTCGGCCTCCCCCCGCCGCAGCAGCGCCATGGTTGCGCTGGATGTGCGGTTGGTCACCTGGATGCCAATGCCTGGATGGGCGTGGTGAAAACGCTCCAGATGGGGCAGCAGCCAATGCTTGCAAAGCGTGTCGCTGGCTGCGATGCGCAACTGCCCTACGCTGAGCTCCCGCAACTGATCAAAGTGGCTTTCCGCCGCGGAAAACAATCGCAGCGCCTGCTCCACATACACCAGCAAGGCCGTCCCCTCCCGCGTCAGGGATACCCCTTTGGCATGCCGCACAAACAGCTGGGCATCCAGCTGGTGTTCCAATTGGCGTACGGCCTGGCTCACGGCGGGTTGACTGATGGCCAGGCTGCGGGATGCCACCGAGATACTGCCCGCCCGTGCCACCGCTTGAAAAGTACGATACAGTTCCAGCTGTACTTGCATGCCCTCTCCCCCAGCCATAATAACAATCTATACGTGATATAAGAAATATCAATTTGACTTATGTCTCCTTTGGCATTATACTGCGGCAGGAGGCACAACACAAGCCCAACAATCAGCAAGGAGTGTTTTGCATGAGAAGCACCGGAGTAACCGCCCGCGGCATCCTGACACCCATCTTTAAGGAGGGTGACAACCTGATCCGTATGGTGTGTGACAGCGTAACAAAAGCCGCCGACGCAGAGGGATTTTCCCTGCAGGACGGCGATATCATCGGCATCACCGAGGCGGTGGTTGGCCGCACCCAGGGCAACTACGCCACCTGTGACCAGATCGCCAAGGATCTGCGGACCAAGTTTGGCGGTGAGTCGCTGGGCATCGTGTTCCCCATCCTGTCCCGCAATCGCTTTTCCATCCTGTTGCGGGCCATGGCGGCATCCACAAAAAAGCTGTATGTGCAGTTGTCCTACCCCGGGGACGAGGTAGGCAACGAGTTGGTATCGCTGGATATGGTGGACGAGAAGGGTGTTAACCCCTACTCGGACAGTTTCGACCTGGCGGGCTTTCGCAAGGTCTTTGGCGAAGACACAGTGCATCCCTTTACGGGCATCGACTATATCGAGTTCTATCGCAGCTTTGGCGACAACATCGAGCTGGTTTTTTCCAACGATCCCCGCCACATCCTGCGCTACACCAATCAGGTGCTGGTGTGCGATATTCACTCTCGCAAACGCACCCAGCGGCTGATCCGCGCCGCCGCGCCGGATGCCAACGTACTGCGCATGGACGATATCTTAAGCGCCAGTGTGGAAGGTAGCGGTCACAGCGAGTACGGTCTGCTGGGCAGCAACAAAGCCACCGAGGACAAGGTGAAGCTCTTCCCCCGGGATACCCAGCAGGTGGTTGACGCCATCCAGCAGGAGATGCTGCGCCGCGTGGGCAAGCGCATCGAAGTACTGGTCTATGGCGACGGTTGCTTTAAGGATCCCCGGGGCGGCATCTGGGAGCTTGCGGATCCGGTGGTGGCCCCCGCTTATACCCAGGGCCTGCGCGGCACGCCAAACGAGATCAAGATTAAGTACGTGGCCGACACCGACTTCGCCCATCTCTCCGGCGATGCCCTGGCCGACGCCCTGCGTCAGCGCATTATCGAAAAGGACGGCTCCCTGGTGGGCAAGATGCAGGCCGAAGGCACCACTCCCCGCCAGATTACTGATCTGG
>JAVBUS010000195.1:0-3482 GCA_031555125.1 Eubacteriales bacterium
GCGCATGCGGCGGAGCATCTCGATGCGGGCGCCATGCTCGGCGTAGGAGCCATGGGACATATTCAAGCGTGCCACGTTCATGCCGCTGTCGATCATGCGAGACAGCGTTTCCTCGGGTTCGCTGGATGGGCCGACGGTGCAAATGATCTTGGTCTTGTGCATTGGTGCGGGATGCCTCCTTGCGGAAAATCAAATGTGTGCAAGATATAGTATACCACGTATGCGTGCAATACAAAAGCTTTGATTTGCGATTTTTGTTGTACGATAACGCAAAGAAGCCGCCTCGCAAGAATCGCGAGACGGCCCGGTTCACATGGCAAAGTCTTAGCTTAACAGCATCCGGTCGCTGACGACGGCGTCCCCGCTGGCCCGCTCGAACATCAGCAGCAGATCCTCCACCTTCATGCGTTTTTTGGCCTTACTTTCGATGTCGATGAGGATTTTTCCTTCGTGCATCATGATGGTGCGATTGCCATATTGGAGCGCATCCTTCATATTATGGGTGACCATCATGGCCGTAAGTCCCTGCTCCCGTATGAGGCGATCCGTCAGCAGGAGTACAGTGCGCGCGGTCTTAGGATCCAGCGCTGCGGTATGCTCGTCCAGCAGCAGCATCTTGGGCCGCACCAGGGTGGCCATAAGCAAGGTCAGTGCCTGGCGCTGGCCGCCGGACAATAGTCCCGCCTTGCTCTTGAGGCGCTTCTCCAAGCCCAAATCCAAGGTGGCCAGCAATGCCTGGAAGTGCGCGCGCTCCTCCTTACGGATGGCCTTGCGCAGGCCCCTTCGCTTGCCCCGTCGCATCGCGATGGACATGTTCTCTTCAATGGTCATACCGGGTGCGGTGCCCATCATGGGATCCTGGAACACGCGACCGATGAGGCGTGCCCGCTTATATTCCGGCTCGTGGGTGATGGTGCTGCTGCCGATGGCAATACCGCCACCATCCACGGGGAACACCCCCGCCACGGTGTTGAGCAATGTGGACTTTCCGGCGCCGTTTCCGCCAATGACCGTTACAAAGTCGCCGGGTTCCAGTGTCAGTTCCACATCGACCAACGCATTCTTTTGGTTGACTGTGCCCGCATGAAAAACCTTGGAGATGCCGGTCACTTGCAAGGCGGTGTCCAGGGCTGCATTCGGCACCGACGCTTCCGATGCAGTCGCCATGGTCTGAGGCACCTCGGTCTTGCCCGGTGCCTTTCTTTGCTTGCCCACGCGCTCTGCGGTCTGGAGACCCTTTTTTAGGGTTGGCATAAAGGTAGGCGCGGCCAGTGCCAGGGCAATGATGATGGCGGACAGTAGCTTAAAGTCCTCCGCCCCCCAGTTCAACTGCAGCACCACGGTCTGGATGATACGGTATACAATGGAACCCATCACCACAGCTACCAGCTTACCCAGCAAGGTACTGGGGTGGAAGAGCGTCTCCCCGATGATGACGGCAGCCAACCCGAATACGATGCCGCCTGCACCCATATCCAAAGACGCATAGGTGTTGTTTTGGGCAATCAGGGCACCGGATAATGCCACAAGGCCGTTGGCCAGCATCAGAGACAGCACTTTGATCGCATCGGTGTTGATGCCCAGGGCCCGGGACATGCGCTCGTTGTCGCCGGTAGAGCGGATGGTGATGCCCAGCTCGGTGTTCAAAAACCACCAAAGCCCCACGATGACCAGGGCGGCGATGAGCGCGCCATAGCACATAATGACTTCCTTGTCCGCCAGGCCAAAGGTGGGCAGATAGCGAAAGATGGTCTCCGGGCTTTTTCTGCCATTGGCAATGATCCCGGGCACCGACAGATTGGCCTTCCCCATCACGTGCAGATTGATGGAATACAGCGATATCTGTGTTAAGATACTGGCCAACAGCCCGGGGACCTTCAACTTGGTATGCAACAGTCCGGTACATGCACCCGCCAGCATGCCCGCAGCAAAGGCGATGAGCAGGGCCCAAAAGGGATTCCAACCTGACACAATCAATGATACCGCTACCGCGCCACCTAGGGCGAAGCTACCGTCCACCGTCAAGTCGGCAAAATCCAGCAGCCGGTACGTCATGTACACGCCCAGTGTCATGATCCCCCACAGCAATCCCAGGGAAACGGTACCCGGCATTTGCTGCCATAGTCTTACAAAAAACATTCGTGCGCTCCTCCGTCCCAGGATACCGCAACAGGGCTGACGCGGCATCGAGCCAACGCCCGACCACACGGCAGCCCAGTGCAGCATTTGCCTACATTATTCGGCCTTGAATGTCTTTTCGCCCCAGAACACGTTGACCGCCTTAGCCACTACTTCCTCTGGAAAGGTAATCCCAATGAGGCTGGCGTTGGTCTGGTTCAAAGAGACGTCCGCAGAGTCCTGGGTCTCGATGGGCATTTCTGCCGGATTCGCGCCATCCAGCAGGATACGGGCGGCCATTTCGCCGGTCTGATACCCTAGATTATAGTAGTTCAGGCCTACGGTCGCCAAAGCGCCGCTCTTGCACATGCTTTCCTCGCCCACGATGACGGGCAGCTTCGCGGGTTCGGCCACGCTGGCAACCACCGGCATAGCCGACGCAAACACATTGTCCGTAGGAATATAGACGGCGTCCACCTGGCCCACCATGGATTCCACCGCCTGCTGTACCTCGCCCACCGCTGTGATGGTCTTGACGATGACGGTATAGCCGCGCCCCTCAAGATCGGCTTTGGCGATGTCGGCCTGGATCTTGGAATTTGGCTCATTGGACGTATAGCAGATGCCGATGGTCTTTGCTTCCGGCACCAGCTGGAACAGCAAATCCAGCTGCTTGTCGATAGGGTTCATGTCGGTGGTGCCGGAGACGTTGATGCCCGGCGCATCGTTGGCGGCGATAAGGTTCGCGCCCACATAATCGGTGACCGCAGTGCCCAGGATCGGGATCGTGGACGTGGCCGCGGACAGAGACTGCACAGCGTTGGTGGCGACTCCTAACAGCAGGTCGTTTTAATTTTGTAAGAGTTTATTTCACATCAGTTGCAACGTTGCTTGATCCGCCGACGCGTTCTGCACGTCCACGGTCAGATTCTCGCCCGCTATCAGGCCCTTGGCCTTTAGCGCGTCCAAGAATCCTTGGGTGGCCGCATCCAAGGCCGGATGCTCCACATACTGCATAACGCCCACCTTATACGAGTCCGCAGCTAGGGCGGACGTGGCCCCCAGGGTCAAGAGCAGGCACAGCACCAGGGCAATCCATTTGCTACCGTTCTTCATGTTTCGTTCCTCCTTTGGCTACTATGGATGCATATACATACACCCATGCTACATTTCAACAAGTGTACAGCACTCCCCCGGTCGCTGTCAATAACCAGACGCGATCTCAGGGCCAGCGCATTTACATCCTAAAACATGGAAGATGCACGGAGAAGGAGTCCAGGGGGCGAGCGATAAGCCCCCTGGTCGCTCCCGCAGGAGCGAAACGCCTACCTTTGGGAGGGTATTTCGCCCTCACGGTCGACCAG
>JAVBUS010000292.1:0-11618 GCA_031555125.1 Eubacteriales bacterium
CAATTGAGATCGTATCGACCGGCTTTGCCGGTCGGGCGGGGAGTTTTCCGTTAGGAAAACATACCTACCATCACGAGCAAAGCGAGTCACGGCGCAAGCCGTGCATTCGAACGAAATGCAGGATGCATTTCGTTCGAGGGCAATCACCGCGTCGCCCGCACGGCACGAATCAGTTCCTTCATCTTGGGCGGCTTGCCATACAGCAGCACGCCAATGCGGTACACCGCCGCCGAGAAAAGTCCCACGGCGATGGTGGTCGCCACCAGAATGGCCACCGACAGCAGAATCTCCCACCACTGGGGCGCACCCATGATCACCCGCACAAACATGGCGATGGAAGACGTAAAGGGCACAAAGGAGGCGATGCGCACCACGATGTTTTCCACTTCGCCCATGCTCATAGGTCCCACCACCACCACAAACCCAATCACGAACAGCAGGGTCACCGGCAAGGTGGTGGTGTTAATATCCTCACTGCGGTTGGCCAGGGAGCCCAACGCGCCGTACAGCGCCGCGTAGAGGAAGAAACCCAGCACAAAGAACAGCAAGCCATATCCGAACACCGACCAGGGCATGTCAAACACCGCGCCCATAATGGCATTGCCCGCCCAGTATGCCGCATTCAGGTGGTATCCCGCAAAGGCGGCCACTAGGATGGCGGCCATCTGGGTTAGCCCGGCCAACCCGGCCCCAAAGATCTTACCCAGCATGCAACTGGTGGGACTGGCGCTGGTGATCAGCAACTCCATGGCCCGGGAGCCCTTCTCCGCCGCCACGCTGGTGGCCACCAACTGGCCATAAATCATGATGGCCATGTACAATAGCATGGTGATGACATAGGCGTGGATGTACTTCACCCAGGGGTTTCCCTCCTGGGCCACTACGGCACCCTGGGCCTGGGCCATGATCAAGGCGTTGGCCTGGCTCTCCTCCAGGCCCTGGTCCACCATGGTGCGCACCCGGTACGCATCCCCCAGGGCGCCGCTGAGCACGTATTGGGTCTGATCGTGCATGCCCTCGCTGCGCACAATATAGCGATAGGTCAAGGGATCGGTGAGCCACAGGGCGGCATCGTAGTCGCCTTGGTTCACCGCCTGGGTCAGTTGGGCTTCGTCCATCGCCACCGGCTCCAGGGCATACATGGGTACCCGCTGGGCCAACCGGGCGGTAAGCGCCTGGGTATCCTCCCCGGGAGCGCAGGCCACGGCAATGCGCATTTGCGCGGCCTGCTCAACGGCTTGCCCATCGCCCTTGCTGTCAAAGATACGGGGCCAGGACATAGCCACCAGTACGGCGGCCACCAACAACAGCGTCACGACGCGAAAGGTCTTGGCCCGGGTGTAGTTGCCGAACTCAAAGCGGAAAACCGTTAAAAACTGTCTCATACGCCGTCCTCCGTGTGGGCCACAAAGATTTCGTTGAGGGTAGGCTCATACACCTCGAGCCGATCCACGTCGAACCCGCCTTCAGCCAGAAAGCGCAGGCAGTCCGCCTTGCGCGCCGGGTCCTTAAGGCGCAAATCCAGGGTGTTTTCCCGGGCGGTGGCGCTCTGTAGCCAGGACTGACCCCGCATCGCGGCAGCGATAGACTCGGCCTGGACGCTGCGCAGCAACATCCGCTCCCGGTCGTATCCGCGCTTGATGGTGTCCAGGTCGCCCTCCAGGACGATCTGTCCGCCTTGCAGGATGACGATCTGCTGACAGAACTCCTCCACATAGTGCATCTGATGGCTGGAGAACAGCACCAGCTTGCCCTGGTCGATAAGCTCCCGCACAAGATCCTTAAGCAACATCGCGTTGACGGGATCCAGACCGGAGAACGGCTCGTCCAGAATCACAATTTGGGGATCATGGAGCAAGGTGGCCACCAGCTGGATCTTTTGCTGATTGCCCTTGGACAAGGTCTCCAGCTTTTTATTGGCCACATCCCCCATCTCCATGCGCTTGAGCAGACGCAGGGCGCTTTCTTTGGCGACTTTGCGTTCCATGCCCCGCAAGGCGCCCAGATAGCAAAGCTGATCCAGGATGATTTGCTTGGGATACAGCCCGCGCTCCTCCGGTAAATAGCCGATGCGTTGGGTCTTGCGGTGAATGGGCACGCCGTCCAGCAGCACTTCGCCCCCATCGGCGGGGAAAACGCCCATCAGGATCCGGATGGTGGTGGTTTTTCCCGCGCCGTTGCGGCCCAACAAGCCAAGGGCTTTGCCGCTTTCCACCGCTAGCGATATGTTTTGCAACACCCGCTTGTCGCCAAAGTTTTTGACGAGATTTCTTGCTTCCAGCTTCATGTGTTTTCCCTCGCCCCTTTTGCTTTAGGGCAACACCGCACAAAGGAGAGTAGTTGGCCGCTCGAGAGATTTTCGCGCTGATCGAGGAGCCTGTAGGAAGCCGTGGCAGCGCCACGGCGACCGAAAGCGCGACATAGAGCAGCACGAAAAGATCCGTGTGGACGACTGCCCGATTTGTGCGGGGTTGCCTTAGTTCCAGAATCTTCCCATAGCATACCATACCGCTCCTGCGGCGACAATAGTCGCGGGCCACAATGTCGCTTTGACGGACCCAACACCCCATGGTATACTTTGTCTCATCAACGCCAGGAGGTGACCCATGTCCGCCGGCAAAAAAAAGCGCGCCTGGGAACGATTGGTGGAGGAGGGCCACTTGGCTACCCGGGCAGATGTGGAGCGCTACATCCTGCTGCGCAAGGTGTACGCCGGGGATACACCGGTGACCAGTGCCGGGCAGATGCTGCCCCTGGACGCGGCACTGGCGGTGCGGGGTCTGGACGATAAGTACACCAGCAAGGGCGGCTACAAGCTGGAAGGGGCGCTGGAAGCCTTTGACCTGGATGTAACGGGTCGGGTGGCCATCGATGCCGGGGCCTCCACCGGCGGATTCACCGATTGCCTGATCAAGCGCGGTTGTGCGCGGGTGTACGCCGTGGACGTGGGCTATGGCCAGCTCCACGGCTCGTTGCGCAACCATCCCGGGGTGGTCAATCTGGAGCGCACCAACATCAGCGATCCGGTGCTGATGACCCTGGATCCGGTGCCGACTTTGGGGACCGTGGATCTGTCCTATCTTTCGCTGCGCAAAGCGGTACCGGCCTTTGCGAAGATTCTGCAGGGGCGCGGCGACCTATTGTGCTTGGTAAAACCGCTGTTTGAGATCGAGGACGCTCAGGCCCGCCGGGTGGGCGTAGTGCCCCCGGATGCCTATGCGCCCATGCTTCGGGATCTGGCGTCGGCTATGGCCGATCTGGGCCACGGGGTGCGGGGCCTGACCCACTCGCCGGTCACCGGCAACAGCGGCACGGTGGAATTCTTTTTATGGCTGGCCCTGGGCGTGCCGGACGGTCGGCCAGAAGCGCTGCCCGACGCCCAAATCCGCGCCGCCGTGGAGGCCGGTCTGGCATTGGAACAATATAAAAAGACATAACGCGCATGTGTTAGCCCATCTTGGACACGCTATGCCAAGATGGGAGGAGTGCGCTTGAAGTTATCCCCCGAGGAACTGACACAGGCCCGTGTCGTCTGTTCGCTGCGCGACAATCTGACCCTGCTCCGCAACGCACTGCGCACGCCCCGCAATAAAGATTGCATCGTCCGGGAGTTTTCCATCGGCGACACCGCGGCGGCGCTGGTTTTTACCGACGGCCTGGCCAGCCGCGACGTGCTGCAGTTTCATCTGCTGGAACCCTGCATGCAGTGGGGTCTGTCCCGCAAGACAACGTCGGACGAAGACCTGCTGGAGATACTCAAGGGGCAGATCATCAGCATCCAGGACCTCCGCGAAACCCAGGACATGGACGAGGGCATCAATGCGGTGCTCAGCGGCCTGGGTGTTTTATTTGTGGACGGACACGACCGCGCACTGTTGGCCGAAGCCCGCGGGTTCCTACGCCGCCCGGTGAGCACCCCCATTAACGAAAACGTGGTCTATGGGTCCCAAGAGGGCTTTGTGGAGCACCTGCGCACCAACGTGTCGCTGATGCGCAGTTTGGTGCGCACACCTCGGCTGGTCACGGAAATGCTGACCGTGGGGACACAGATCCAAACCAACTGTGCCATGCTGTACCTGGACGGCATCGCCGATGGTAAGATCGTGGCCGAGGTCGCCCGCCGGCTGGATGGCGTCAACATAGATTTTGTTGGCGGCGTGGGGCAGCTGCAGCAGCTCATCGAGGATCACCCGATGTCCATCATCCCCCAAATCTGTTCCACGGAGCGGCCTGACCGCGCTGCTTCCTTCCTGCGGGATGGACAAGTATTGGTCTTTTTGGACGGTTCGCCCCAGACACTGGCCATGCCCGTCACACTGGACCATCTCTATCATGCCTCCGACGATACGTACATGCGCTGGCAGTATGGCACCTTCCTGCGTTTTATCCGGCAACTCGGCATGCTTTTGTCCCTCTACCTGCCCAGCGTGTTCATCGCCCTGATCCAGCACCACCAGGAAATGCTGCCCGCCGTGCTGATCTCCTCCATGTACGAAGCCCGGGCACGACTGCCCCTGCCGGTCTTTGCAGAGGTGTTGGTGATGATACTCGCCTTCCATTTGGTCAACGAAGCCTCCTTACGGGTGCCCGGTCCCCTGGGCTCCTCCATGGGTGTGCTCAGTGCGCTGATTTTGGGCCAGGCTGCGGTGGCGGCAAACTTGGTCAGCCAAATCCCCATCATCGTCGTCGCCATCGCCGGGCTTGGGGGCTTTGTGATTTCGGACTACGAGTTGAGCCTGGGCATCAAGATCCGACAGCTTCTGTACCTGATCATCGGCAACTATCTCGGGCTCTACGGGCTCTTCCTGTTCTCCTTCTTCGCCAGGGTACGGTCGGCGTCGCTGCACTCCTTTGGGGTACCCTTGCGTGCGACGCACAACACGCCGCGCCCCCACAACATTGATTCCCTGCTGCGGTTTCCCATTTGGATGCAGCGCCGACGGCCATTCTTTGCCGCGCCGTCCGCACAGACCGCCGTGCAGGATCGCGCCCGGGTGTGGGACAAAGAGGAAGAGGAGGGCGGTACATCATGAGCATCCTCAGCAAACTCGCGTCCCGGCCCACACCGCCGCCGGAATTGCAGCGCAAACTGGCCAACGTCCACGTCCACATGTGGCAATGCGGCATGATCATCTTTATGCAGGCATGGCTGGATGTGAGCGGACGGGTGTCCCATCAGCTGGGCTCGTCGACCTGGTGGGCGCTGCTGCCCGGCGTGGCCCTGGGCGTGCTGGTGTGGCTCCCCGTCCATGCCCTATCCACCGCCGGGGGGGACGATGGTCTGATCGGGGGGCTGAAACTGGCGTTGGGCAAAATCCACGTGGTGCTGTGCGCGTGGTATGCGCTGGTGCTGCTGATCAATGCATCCATGGCGCTATTTGCCCTGATCATGCTCACCAAGGCCTTTCTGTTGGCCGACACCAACGTGGAGGGCATCGGGCTCCTCGCGGTACTATGCATGACCATCAGCAAGCAGGGCCGCGGTCTGCAGAACAGCAGCATGGCGGCCTATGGTGGCAGGCATCTGTACGTCATGGGCATCGCGCTGACGATCCTCGTCTTTATCGGCGAGGCCGACACCAGCAACCTATTCCCCATACTGGGCCCTGGGGTCATGGAAAGTTTGGGCGCAGGCGCACTGACCGGCGGTGCCTTCTCCTCCATCTTTCTGCTGGGGCTTGCCCCGGCAGTGATGCTGGGCCATCCCCATCCCAGCAAAAAACAAGGTCTGCTCACCCTGCTGGTAGCAGGCGCGGCCATCATGGCCCTTCAATTCTCCGCCACACTGATTCAGCCCTATGCCATCATGATGGCGCCCCGGCCTTGGTCCACGCGGCTGCTGGCCGCCAGCGACGCCATCGAGCGATGGGCACTCTTCCGCTTCGTGTTCATGATGCTGCAGTTCGTGGGCCTGCTCGTCACCATGGACGGGGCGATCTGCTTCAGCACCCACAGTCTGTCCAAGGTGTGCCCCAGCCTGCCCTTGGCCATCCCCCTGGGCGTGCTGTGTCTGGCGCTTTGTGCGGTGCCGTTTCTGTACTCCAGTTCCCTGGCGATCTTCTATACCCACTGGATGCCTCTGCGGTTGCCCGTCATCGCCTTGCCGCTGTGGAGCGCATACGGTGTCTTGCGCTTGCGGCGCAGAAAGGAGCCCCCATGCGCACCCGCCGCCTAATCCTGCTGATCCTGGTGCTGGCGCTATGTACTCCCCTGCTGAGCGGCTGCTCCGAAATCCTGCAACTGGAAGAGTGGCTGTTTGTCACCGACATCGCCCTGGACGTGGTAGACGATGGCTTTTTGCAGGTCTCTGTCCATGTACCCTCGGGCTTGATGGGCAGCGGAGGATCCGGCCAGGGTGATGACAAGCAAAGCGGGGGGGGATCCTCCGGCAGCGACTATATGATAAGCGCCACCGGCAATGACCTATCTCAGGCGCTGGTGCTGTTGCAAGCCACCCTGCCCCGCCGCCTCAATTACTCTCAGGTGCGGGAGATCACCTGCTCCGAGGTATTGGCTCGCTCCGATGCCATGCCGGGGTTAATCCGCCAGTTGGCCACGCTCAGTCAGATGCGCATCGCCGCCAATCTGTCCGTATGCCGCGGCAACGCCAGCGAGTACCTGCGGCTACAGCAATCCTACTTCGGTGCGCGGCTCACCGAGTTCATCGATGTGCGGCTGCGCAACGCGTGGCACTTCGGCTTTACCGTAACCACTACGCTGTCCGCCGCCATCAAGCACCAGTTGGGGGAACACGGTTCATTTGCCGCGTCCTATGTCGCGGTCCACAACGACGATGCGGTCATGCCGCTGTCCGATGGGCGCACGCTGGATGCGCTGCCGGGCAATCTACCCCGTCGCAACGTCATCAGCACCGAAAGCCTGGGGGCCGCCCTATTCAGAAACGGCAGGATGATAGGCGCCACCACCGGCTTTGGCACCTCCATGACCCAGATCCTGGCGGGAACCATCCAGGTCATCGATTATCAGCACCAGAATACCACCTACCTGCTGTCCCAGCGTCGCCCCTCCAAACTTCGGGTACAATTACAAGCGGATGGCCGTTATCTGCTATCCGCCACGGTGTATATAGATGTGGAGCGCAGTCTGACATCGGAACACGCGCCCGCCGAGGAGCTCCGGGCGGCGCTGACACAGGACCTGCTACAGCAGATCTCCTTTTATCAGTCCCTGTCCTGTGACATCCCGGGCTTTTGGCGACAGGCCATCCGACAGTATGCCACCATCGATCAGTGGCATGCCCTCGATTGGCCTAGTCAGTTTCACAATGCGGTTGCCACGGTGGATGTGCACTTGACCGAACTGCCGGCCCTGTGATCAGATCACTTCAGCCAGGCCCGTAGGCCGATGGCGATCAACGCCAAAGCGGTCATCACCATCCAGAATACCCGCTTGCGACTGCGCATCAGTAGCCACAGGTCCACAAAGTCCTCCTGGCGGCGAGTGCGCGTATCCTGCCGGTGTGCCAGTTCGGTTTCCCGCTCCTCTCGCTCTTCCAAGATTTGCCTGTTCTGCTGCTGCTGATACAGGGCCATGACGTTGTCCAGCTCGTACCGGGCAAAGGTGTCCTCCCGGTCGCGCTGGCAGCGTTTGCAACTCTTCCAGGTGCGCTGATTAAACCGACCGCACACACACACCCAGGTATCCCGCCGGCGTTCCGGCCAGCACACGGAGTCCGGCCCGGCGATGGCCACCAAGGCCACCCGCTGTGGGCCCGGGGCCAGCAGTTTAGGTGTGCAGTCCATCAATGCGTTCTCATCCCATTCCCAAGCGGCACCCCGGTCAAAGCCCACCCGTTGAATGGTGACCCGCGCATCCAAAAAAAAGGGCAAGTCGTCCATGACCATGCACAGGGTGAATTGGGCATGGGGCAAGGCGGATAACCGTCGGTATCGCAGGGGGCGCAGGCCCATACTCACGCCCTCCGCGTCCAGCATGGTCACCATGGCGTGGAGCTCTGTGACGGTATCGTCGGTCAGATTCAAGAATGTCAGGTAGGCCTGGGCGCGACCGCCGCTATCCCGCAGCACTTCCACACCGCAAAACTCTACCGGACAGGTCAGATCCATGAGCATGGCGTGCGGCTCCTTCCTTAGCGCTGGGATGCCTGCGCATCCAGCGGCAACGGCTTATGTACAAAGTGCTTGGTGCCCTCCGCATAGGGTGCCACCGTGTGCCCGTGGCCCATCAGCTGATATTTGTAGGTGCACAAGCCTTCCAGCCCCATAGGCCCCCGGGCGTGGATCTTGCCGGTGGCCACCCCCACCTCCGCCCCCAGCCCATAGCGGAAGCCATCGGCGAACCGGGTGGAGCAGTTGTGGTACACCCCCGCGCTGTCCACCCGCGCCATAAAGGTGCGGGCAGCAGCCTCGTCCTGGGTGACGATGCAGTCTGTGTGGCCGGAGCCATGGGTATTGATATGGTCGATGGCCTCCTCCAGGGAGTCCACAATGCGCACTGCCATCATATAGTCCAGGTACTCGGTGTCGAAGTCTTCGTCCGTGGCGGGCTGGCAGTGGATGCGTTCCCGGGTGCGGGGGCAGCCCCGCAGGGTGACACCGACCGCCTCCAGCGCTTTGGCGATATCCTGTAGGGCATCGGCGGCTTCCGCGTGGATCAGCAGGGTTTCCGCCGCATTGCACACTGCGGGGTATTGGGCTTTGCTGTCCACTGCGATGGCTGCAGCCATGTCCATGTCCGCCGCTCGGTCGATGTACACGGTACACAGGCCGTCGGCGTGGCCCAGTACGGGGATCCGGCTGTTATCCATGATATAGCGCACAAAGGCGTTGCTGCCCCGGGGAATGATCAGGTCGATGGCGTCATCCATCTTGAGCATAGCCGCCACGTCCTCCCGGGTCTCCAGCAGCGTCGCCCAGCCCGCAGGCATCCCGGCGGCCTGTGCCGCACGATCCATGGACGCAAACAGCGCTTGGTTGGTGCGCAGCGCTTCCCGCCCGCCCTTGAGCAACACCGCGTTGCCACTTTTTAGGCACAGCGCAGCGATCTGTACCAGCGCATCGGGCCGGGATTCAAAGATCACCCCGATCACCCCCACCGGGCAAGCCACGCGGTACAGGTCCAGCCCCACATCCAATTGGGTGGCACGCTGAATCTCTCCAATGGGATCCGGCAGTCCCCGAAGGGCCTCCAGCCCGTCGGCAACCTCCCCCAGCTTGTGCGCATCAAAGCGCAGGCGCTTGCGCAGCGGGGCTTCCAGCTGTGCCGATTCCGCGTCGGCCATGTCCAGGTCGTTGGCGGCAAAGATGGCATGACAATCCCGGATCAGCGCATCGCGGATGGCGCCCAAGGCGTCGTTACGCTGCACGTGTGTGGCGGTGGCCAAAATATGTGCCCCTTGACGGGCCTTGTGTGCGGTCTGCCGCATCTGTTGCATGTGGACGCCTTCTCTCTGTGGGTCTTCTTTATAGTATAGCACAGGTGTGGAGAAGGTTTCCATATCCAATCAAACCGCCGCACCCCCTGTCCTTACCGCCATGGCCCCCACCAAACCAGCAACCCCACCAGCGCCCCCACCCACAACATACAAAACAAGGGGGTCAGCACGGTAAACTTCCGGTGCTGGGTCTTATGCCGAAAGCACTGCATCCCGATCCACAGCCCAAAACACCCGCCCGCCAGTGCCCACAGGAGCAGGGTCGCTTCCTTCACCCGCCACGCGCCCTTCCGCGCACGGCGCTTGTCCGCCCAGCACAGCACAAAATCCACCGCCGAACAAAAGCAAACGGCGGCCAAAGCCACCCAAAATAAAGCTTGTTGCATCGGCGCTACTCCCTGATGATCTTGCGGCATTCCATGTAATACCGCTTCTCGTTGGCTTCCCCCATAGAAAACGTCTTGCGAGGCAGCACACCCCGGGCCCGCACCGCCGGAAACAACTCCGCCTTGTCCAAAGCGGGCAGCAGACACCCTGCCGCATCCGGCCGCCTGCACAGCGCATGCAGGGAGACTTCGCCGTGGATGTAGTCCACCTCCACCCCAGGGGTACGGGCCACATACTCATCTAAAAAATCCTGCACCGTGGCCACCACCAAGGGATCCTTCGGCTGGGTCAGCACCCAGGAAAATCCGCCGTACGCCGTCATAAAGGTGCCCCCCTGCTCGCCGGGCTTGGGCATTCGCTGCGTAGCGGCCAATCCGCGCCGCTGGGTATACGCGTCCCAAGCGGTTTGAGCGCTCATGGGATCCATGCCGAACACCACCCGGTGGATCGGCTCAAACACCAGCGCGTCGTCATGGAGGTTCACGATCTCCACCAGGGCAAAGCGGGCCGGGTGCGTCTCCCGCTCCGCCGCGCTAAGTCCATCCCGCAGATCCAGCCAGCACTGTCGGGCCGTGGCCAGGGAGTGGTTACCGTCGCCCACGGCAAACAGCAAACCTTCGGCGCGGGCCTGGAGTCCCTCCAGGGCGTCAGCCACCGCCGCCATGCGCTGTTCGTCCTGTGCATCCACCGCCCAGCCGCGCACATGGCCGCCATCTTGCATCAGCGGCGTATCGTACAGGGGCCGCAGCGCCTGCCGCTGGGCATACAGGGGCTCGATCAACGTCCGCCCCGGGTCGTCCACCAGCAGCATCACATGGGTGGTCTCCAGGGGCGCACCGCTGCGGATGCGCACGCGGGGCGGTATCCGCGACAGGATCGTGCCTTCCGTGGGCCGGATCAGACTTTGGGCCCCCGGGGTAAAATCGTACTGTTCCAGATCCACACCGGTCACAAGTCCCAACCGTCTCCCCGTGGCCGTGGTCCGCTCCACCAGCACAAACCCATGCACCGCAGGGGCCAGCACCCCTTGCTGCTCATAGGCCCGCATAGCGGCGTGAATGGCCGGAATCCGGGCCTCGCTCTGGTGCAGGTAAATCTCCGGCAGCGTCATGTGCAGGGTAGAAGGGCTGTGCTCCACCATTTGCTCAACCGCCGTCCAGTATGCGGGCTCCGATGTGTATTGGTCACAGGCTACCACCGCCCATGTGCGCATGTCCACTCCTGCCGTGGGCAGCAGCACCTCCGGCCAGCCGATTCCCAGTACCCGCAGCCTATTTTCCACCGGTGTCATGGGCATCCCTCCCGTTGCGTTTGTAGCGATATCATAGCACAAACCCGCGGGCAAAAGCAAAGCCGCCCCGGCAGGACGGCTTTGGTCAGGGCGTCGACAAACTCGACGCCCTCGAAGGAAATGCAGGATGCATTTCGTCCGAATGCACGGCTTGCGCCATGACTCGCTTTGCGCGTGATGGTAGGTATGTTTTCCCAACGGAAAACTCCCCGCCCGACCGGCAAAGCCGGTCGATACGATCTCAATTCGAAGGGGCCGAGGCCCCTTCATTCATCCCCAAATCGGATAACCTACTTTGTTGATGGTCTGAGCAAAGCCGCCCCGGCAGGACGGCTTTGGTGACAGATAGGGTAATACCGCACAAGGAGAGTAGTTGCCCACGCGAGAGATTTTCGCGCTGCTCGAGGAGCCTGGAGGAAGCCGTGGCAGCGCCACGGCGACCGGAAGCGCGACATAGAGCAGCACGAAAAGATCCCTGTGGACGACTGCCCGATTTGTGCGGCGTTGCCTTAGGTTATTCGATGA
>JAVBUS010000171.1:0-9070 GCA_031555125.1 Eubacteriales bacterium
GTGGAAATGTACATGAAGTATACCTCCGAAGACCAGGCAACCATGGCGGTAAACCAAACCAATGTCCACAATGTGACCCGCCCCACCTTTGTGGCGTGGGTGACCGGAGCCCAAGATGTGGAAGCCGAGTGGGATGCATATGTGGAAAGCCTGGGGACCATGGGCCTTGGCGAGAACCTGGCCATCAAGCAGGCTGCCTACGACCAGTGGCTGACCACGCTCAAATAAACCGGATATAACCGATGCGCGGCTTCCCTTGGCGGTTCGCCGGGGGAAGCCGCGCCTTATTACAACGGGGGGGGGAATGCGCCATGAAGGCAGCCATACGCTACGACGCTAAAAAGCGCCCCACCGTCATCAACACCTTTCGCCGCGATTATCAGCTATGGATTTTTCTGTTGCCGGCCATTGCGGTAATCTTTATCTTCAATTACATTCCCATGTACGGCATCCAGCTGGCCTTCCGGGAGTACAACTTCAAGGCGGGCATTACCGGCGGCCAGTTCGTGGGATGGAAATACTTTGAGAAATACTTCGCCAATCCCATGTTTTGGCCTACGATCCGCAACACCTTTACCATCGCCGGTACATCGATCCTGCTTGGCTTTCCGGCGCCGATCCTATTGGCGCTTCTGTTTAACCAAGTGCGCCGTCCACAGTATAAAAAAACACTGCAGACCGCAGTGTACATGCCCCACTTCATTTCCACGGTGGTCATGGTATCGCTGCTTCGCGTGTTCCTGAGCACCAACACCGGCGTCCTGTCCATGGCCCTCAAGGGCATGGGCCTGGTGCCGCAAAAGATGAACCTGCTGGGGGATACCGGTGCCTTTGTGTGGGTGTACGTGCTGTCCGCCATCTGGCAGAATTGCGGTTGGGACTCCATCATCTATCTGGCGGCCCTTTCCAATGTGGATCAGCAATTGTACGAGGCCTGCCGCATCGACGGAGCCAACCGGCTACGCATGATCTGGCATATCGACCTGCCGGCTCTGCGGCCGACCATCATTATTCTGCTGATCATGAACTGCGGCAACATCCTCAGTGTCGGGTTCGAAAAGGCGTACCTCATGCAAAACAGCATGAACTTGAAGGTATCCGAGGTCATCACCACCTATGTCTATTCCATTGGTATTAAGGCCAACCAGTTCAGCTTTGGCGCCGCTATCGGCCTGTTTAATACGGTGATCAACTTCGTGTTCCTGGTGCTGGTGAACACCATCACAAAAAAGTCCGCCGATGTAAGTCTGTGGTAGAAGGGAGGAAGCCAAGTGATGAAAAAACCGACCTTTCCTGTACAGAATCGCCTGCGTGAAACCGGGTTCGACCGACTTTTGGGTATCGCTGTCAACCTGCTGTGCTTCCTGATCTTGCTGGGCGTGATCTACCCGCTGTACTTTGTGATCATCGCCTCTTTTTCCGATAGCGACATGGTCAATATGGGCAAGGTCCTGCTGTACCCCCGGGGCTTTAGCACATATGGTTACGGCGAGATTATGAAGGATCAGCGCATTTGGAGCGGCTACGGGAATACGCTGATCTACACCATCGGCGGCACTGCGATCAACATGGTCTTTACCGCCATGGCGGCCTACGCCCTCTCCCGCAAGGAGTTTGTGGCCAGGCGGGTGGTCAATGCACTGTTTGTGTTCACGATGTTCTTTGGCGGTGGCATGGTGCCCACCTACATGCTCATCAGCAAGCTGGGGCTGGTCAATAACCGCCTGGTCATGATGCTGCCCTTCTGCGTCAATGTATTTAATATGATTATCGTGCGCACTGCCTTTGAGGCCATTCCGCCGGACCTGTATGAAGCGTCGGCCCTGGATGGTTGTTCCCATGCTTCCTACTTTTTGCGCATCGTGCTGCCCCTGTCCAAGGCGGTCCTGTCGGTGGTCATGCTCTACTACATGGTGGGACACTGGAACGACTTCTTCTCCGCCCTGCTGTACCTGAACAAACCGGGGCTGTCTCCGCTGCAGGTGGTGCTGCGGGATATTCTGCTGTCCAATCAGGTCTTTACCCAAGGCGCATCGGCAGGCACCGGCACCTCCTATGCTCAGCGATACGCGGATCAGGTCAAGTACGGTGTCATAATTGTTTCCACACTGCCCATCCTCATGATCTATCCGTTCATCCAAAAATACTTCGAAAAGGGCGTCATGATTGGCGCAGTAAAGGGGTAAGCCATGGATATGCGACGTATGGCTGTTCCGGCGCAATTGCAGGCATTTGACTATGCCGGGGTGACGCTTAACGCCAGTCTTTGGGAGCGGCAGCAAAAGGATACGCTTTTGCTGTATTTGCAGCATCTGGATAACGATGATGTCCTCCATGCCAGCCGCCTGCGTGCGGGCATCGCCACCGATGCCCGGGGCATGATCGGCTGGGGCCCTTCCACCGGACAATACATGGGCGCATATGCCAAGCTGTACCGGGCCACCGGAGACGGTCGGATGCGCGAGAAGGCGCTGGATCTTTTCCACGGGTGGGCGGCCTGCGTGGATGCCTGTCCGGAGTTGCTGGCGGAGGGCACCTACCTGTATGAAAAGTTGTTGGGCGGCCTGCTGGATCTGTACGAGTTTATGGGTGTTACGGAAGCCGAGGCGTATGTCTCGCGCCTGACCGACATGGCCATCGCCCGGTTCGATACCGATATCCCGCGGGATGGGCTCCAGGATCATCGGATGAAGGGGCAGATCGAATGGTACACCCTGCCGGAAAACCTGTATCGCGCCTACGGTCTTTTTGCCAATGACAAGTACCGCGACTTTGCGGATGCGTGGCGTTACGATTACTTGTACGAGCATGTGCGGAAGGGCACCTTCGATCAAATCGGGCCGCGCCATGCCTACAGCCACGTCAATGTGCTCAGCAGTGTCCTTCGGGACTACATGGTGCACGGAGATCCTCGGGTGCTGGCGGTGGCGACAAAGGCCTATGACGAACTGACCGCCCACCATACGTATGCCACTGGCGGGTATGGCCCGGCGGAAACTTTGTACGGCGAGCATCCCGGCTATCTGGGAGAGGCCTTGCTCTCGCCCTTCGATTTCCGTGAGCGTGCCCAAAACATCACATACCGCAACTTTGCCGGGCAAACCGTGGCCCGAAGCGAAGCCTGGGGCAGTTGCGAGGTATCTTGTTGCGCGTGGGCGGTGTTCAAGTTGTGCCATTATCTGCTGCAGCTCACCGGAGAGGCGCGTTTTGGCGCCTGGGCGGAGCGTATGCTGGTGAACGGTACCGGCGGCCAGCCGCCCATTACCCCGGAAGGCAAGGTGTTATACTATGCCGATTACTTTGTGGATGGCGCACTGAAATCAACGGAAGATCGGCGCCTTTTCCCAATGGGGCAGAACTTTCAGTGGCAATGCTGCACCGGCACCTTCCCCCAGGATGTGGCAGAGTATAACAATATGCTGTATTACCATACGGAGGATGCGCTGTTCATCAGCCAATATCTGCCTGCCACGGTGCAGGTGGTCTTGGGTGGGAAAGCGGTGCGCGTGGAGGCGTTGGCGGACTTTCCGCAGGAGCAGCGCCTTCGCTTCGTGGTCCATGTGGAGGAACCTGCGACCTTTTCCCTATGTGTACGGGTGCCCCAATGGGCGCAGCCCCAAAGCACCGTGTCCATCAACGGCGAGATCCAGACGCTGACGCTGACGCCGGATACCTGGCTGCGGATGGAGCGATTGTGGAGGGAAGGGGACAGCGTCCTGATGGAGTTGCCTTACGCCATGCGCTTTGTCCCTGTGGACGCAGAGCATCCGGATATCGTAGCACTGACATGGGGCCCGTTGGTGCTGGCCTCCACGGAGATGACGGTGTTGGTGGGCGATGTGCAGCAGCCGGAAGCATGGATTGTGCCGGTGGCTGATGCCGTTGGCACCTTTGAAACCCTGCCGGGGCACGCCGGGATATATCCCTTTGTGCAGCGGCGCTTCGTTCCGTACTATACCATCGGTGAGATGCAGTGGTACTACCTGTACAATCGGATCTATCCGGATATGGAAGCACTTGCGCGCGGATGATGGAGGAAAAGGCCATGACCAGACAAGCATTGAGGGATGCCAGGTGGGACATACCCCGGGCCGAAGCGTACATGCAGACGCTAGGCGTGCTCAAGGGTTGCAACTATGTGCCGGCCTATTGCCACAGCTACATCCAGATGTGGCAGGACTATCGTGAACAGGAGATCATGCGGGAACTGACCTATGCCCGACAGATGGACATCAACACACTGCGCATTTTTGTGGGCACCTGCCAATGGCAGACCCACAAGGAGCGGGTATATGGAAATCTGGATGCATTTTTGACCTTGACGAAGAAGATGGGATTTTCTATCATGTTGACGTTGCAACCCAACCACTATATGGTGCCGGGATATGTGCAACGGCAAGAGGATCCCTTTTTGATCCATTTTATTCCGGGCAGACACGACAAGGGCTGGACCTATGAGGGATCGGTCTTTGGCCCGCGTCATTGGCCGGAAAGTAAGGCGGCGGTTGCGGCGTTTGTCACCGATATTGTCACCCGTTATGCGCAGGATGACCGGGTGGCCATATGGGATTTGTACAACGAGCCCTGGGCGGACTGCAATGACATTGTGGAGACCGTGTTTGCCATGGCCCGCGCCGTGCGTCCCAGACAGCCCCTGACCAGTTGCTGGGAATCCTTTGACATCTCCGATGTCACCAGCTTTCATTGCTATGAGCGCCCGGGGATGCCCTACTTTGAGCCCGGCACCCGCGGCAAGAACTGGCTGACATTCGAGGCGGAACTCCAACGGGCCATTGACACGGGACGGCCCATGGTGTGCACCGAGTGCCTGGCCCGTACCTTTGGCAATGAACTGGCGGACTTTTTGCCGGTTTTTGCGCGGCACGACATCGGGTTTTATGTGTGGGGACTTTGTGCCGGAAGTGCCCAGTATCACTTCCCCTGGGATTGGCCCGTGGGCTCGCCGGAACCCAGGCGCTGGTTTCACTGCCTGTTGTATCCGGATGGTGCGGCCTTTGATGAAACGGAACTGCGCCTGATTCGCGACTTTGCATATGAAAGAAAGTAGGTAGAAAAAGATGGAGTCCATTGACAATGCCCATGTGCGCGTCCGGGGAGGCTATTGGGGCCGGGTCAGCGATTTGATCCGCAATACGGTAATCCCCTTTCAGTGGCGAGCGTTAAACGATGAAATAGAAGGTGCGGAGAAAAGCCACTGTATCGAGAACTTTCGCATCGCAGCAGGGGAGCAGCAGGGCACCTTCTACGGCTGCGTGTTCCAGGATAGCGACGTGGCCAAATGGCTGGAGGCTGTTGCGTACGTGCTGATGCAGCACCCGAATCCCGCCCTGGAGAAGGTAGCGGACGAAGCCATCGCCCTGATCGGCCGGGCGCAGCAGGCCGATGGGTACCTAAACACCTACTTCACGGTCAAGGAGCCCCAGAACCGCTGGAGCAACCTAAAGGATCAGCATGAGCTGTACTGTGCCGGGCACCTGATGGAAGCCGCAGTGGCGTATTATCAGGCCACGGGCAAGCGGGAACTGCTGGACATCATGCTGCGCATGGCGCGGCATATCGACGGTGTGCTGGGGCCGCAAGAGGGCAAAAAGCGGGGTTATCCCGGTCATCCGGAGATCGAAATGGCACTGATGCGCATGTACAAAGTCACCGGGGAGACCTTTTTGTATGATCTTGCCCGGTTCTTTGTGGATGAACGGGGGGCCAAGCCGGACTATTATGACATCGAGGGCCGGGAGCGCGGGGAGAGTGAGGCCAACATCGCGCGCGCGAAAAAGCATCGCGATTATCACCAGAGCCACCAGCCCGTGCGGGCGCAACAAACCCTGGATGGACACAGCGTGCGGGCCCTGTACCTGCTCAGCGGCATGATCGACGTAGCGCGGCAGAGCGGAGACGACACCCTGTGGCAGGCTTGCAAACGCCTATTCGATGACGCTACCCAGCGGCGGATGTATATCACCGGCGGTGTGGGTTCCACCCATCACGGCGAGGCCTTTACCTTCGATTACGATCTGCCCAACGATACGGTGTATGCCGAGACCTGCGCATCCATCGCTCTGATCTTTGCGGCCCAGCGCATGCTGGAGGCCGACACCGACGGGCGCTATGCCGACGTCATCGAGCGGGCCCTCTACAATACTTGCATGGCGGGCATATCCTTGGATGGCCAATCCTTTTTCTATGTCAATCCACTGGAGGTTACCCCGGCGGGATCCGCCCAGGATCCCGGCAAGCGCCATGTGCTGCCCAAGCGGCCTCAGTGGTTCGGCTGCGCTTGCTGTCCACCCAACTTGGCCCGGTTGGTGGGTTCCCTGGGGCACTATGCCTTTGGCGCGGACCAGGACGGGGTTTACATTCATCAGTATCTAGCGGCGGACGCCCGGTGCACCGTGGCCGGACAGGCGGTACAGCTACGGGTGGACACCCAATATCCCCACGAAGGAACCATCCGTATTACCACCTCCGCAGGTGCCCACGCCCTGCGTTTACGGATCCCCGCCTGGAGCAAGACCGTGACCCTAAGCCGCAATGGGCAGCAGGTACAACCCACATGCCGACAAGGCTATGCGGAGCTGAGCGGGCCCTGGCAGGAGGGTGACGTCGTGGAACTGACCTTGGATATGACCCCACGCCGGGTGTATGCACATCCCTTGGTGCGGGAGGATGCGGGCAAGGTGGCGCTCCAACGCGGCCCCCTGGTGTATTGCCTGGAGCAGGCGGACAACGGTCCGCACCTGCACCTGATCACCTTGCCCCGGGATGCGCAGATCAGTGCTGCCTGGCAACCGGAGTTGCTGGACGGCGTGTATACCCTGCACACAAAGGCCCGGCGGCTGGACAACGTTGCCGATGCGCTCTACACCTATGACCGGCAACTTTCCGCCGGCACCTGCGAACTGACCTGGATCCCTTACTATGCGTGGACCAATCGGGAGCCGGGCGAGATGAATGTTTGGGTACGGGAAGCCTGACACCAATAAGCGAAGGAGAGCACCATGAGCCAGCATCATATCACCGTCCATGGGGACGTGCACAAGGGAACCATCAACAAGAATATTTACGGTCACTTCTCCGAGCATCTGGGGCGCTGCATCTATGGCGGATTGTATGTGGGAGAGGATTCGGCCATCCCGAATGTGAAGGGCATGCGCAGCGACGTGGTGGCGGCGCTAAAGCACATCGAGGCCCCGGTGATTCGCTGGCCCGGCGGCTGTTTTGCCGACGAGTATCACTGGAAGGACGGCATCGGCGACAAGGCCAAGCGTAAGCGCATGGTCAACACCCATTGGGGCGGTGTGGTGGAGGATAACTCCTTCGGCACCCATGAGTACATGGAGCTGTGCCGCCAGGTTGGGTGTGAGCCCTACATCAACGGCAACCTGGGCAGCGGTACCGTGCAGGAAATGCAGGAGTGGGTGGAGTATCTTACCTTCGGCGGCGTCTCGCCTATGAGCGAGTTGCGCAAGGAGCATGGGCAAGAGCAACCGTGGAAGGTCAAGTATTTTGGCGTGGGCAACGAGAATTGGGGTTGCGGCGGTAACATGACGCCGGAATACTATGCCAACGAGTTCCGCCGCTACCAAACGTACTTGCGTAACTTTGACGGCAACGTGCTCTGCAAGATCGCCTGCGGCCCCAGCGACGCCGATTACCGCTGGACCGAGACCCTGATGCGTGACGCTGGGCGCTACATGCATGCCTTGACCGCCCATTACTACACCTTGCCCACCGGGGAGTGGCAGCACAAGGGCAGCGCTACCCAGTTCACCCAGGCGGAGTACTTCGCCACCCTGCGCCGTGCCGCGCACATCGATACCCTGATCGCCGAGCACAGCAAGATCATGGACAAGTACGATCCGGAACACAGGGTGGGGCTTATCTATGACGAATGGGGCACCTGGTACGATGTGGAGCCGGGCACCAATCCGGGATTCCTTTACCAGCAGAACAGCATGCGGGACGCCATGGTGGCGGCGCTGACGCTGCACATCTTCAATCACCATTGCGACAGGGTGGTGATGGCCAACATTGCCCAAACCGTCAATGTGCTGCAGGCGGTGATCCTCACCGACGGGGATCGCATGGTGCTGACGCCCACCTATCACGTGTTTGACCTGTTCAAGGCGCACCAGGACGGCATCCTGCTGGACAGCGTGGTGGGGCAGACCCAGCGCATCGGCATGGGCGAAGACTGTATCGCCCAGGTCAGCGTGTCGGCCTCCATCAAGGAGGGGCGGGTCACCATCACCCTGGTGAATACTGCCCCGGACGAAGCGGCGGAGGTCACCGTGGCCCTGAGCGGTGTGCAGGGCCAGGGCATCACCGGGCGGATCCTAACCGGTGCCATGGACGCGTACAATGACTTTGACCAAAACCGGGTGCAGGTGGCACCCTTTGACGGCGCTGTGCGCACCGCCGGTGGCGTGCAGGCGACGCTCCCCCCGTGCAGCGTGGTGACGATCACCATCGCATGAGCGGAGGGAACTTACACAACAGATGGAGGGATACCATGGCGAAGTATACCATCGGCGTAGACTTTGGAACCTTGTCCGGGCGCGCGGTGCTGGTGGAAGTATCGACTGGGGCGGAACTGGCGGACAGCGCGTTCAGCTATCCCCATGCGGTGATGGACACCGCGCTGCCGGATGGCACCCCCTTGGGCCTGGACTGGGCGCTGCAGCATCCTCAGGATTATCTGGACGTGTTTGCCCACACCATTCCGGCGGTGATTCAGGCCGCCGGTGTCCGTGCCGAGGACGTGATCGGCGTGGGCGTGGACTTTACGGCCTGCACGCTGCTGCCGGTAAAGGCCGACGGTACTCCGCTATGCTTTTTGCCCCAGTATGCCGGAACGCCCCATGCCTATATCAAGCTGTGGAAGCATCACGCAGCCCAGGACAAGGCCAATCGTCTCAACGAAACAGCCCAGGCCATGGGTGAGAAGTGGCTGGCGCGCTACGGCGGCAAGATCAGTTCCGAGTGGGCGTTCCCAAAGATCTGGCAGGTGCTGGACGAAGCACCCCAGGTGTATGAGGCCGCGGACTTT
>JAVBUS010000018.1:0-5209 GCA_031555125.1 Eubacteriales bacterium
GAAGCGTTTCCCGGCGTCCCCGTCGCGCACCGCCCCCCAGGATGGCCACGGCGGCAAACCATGCGATCACAGCATACCATGCCGGGCTTAGCATGCGCAACACCGCAAAGGACAGGGACGCGGACAACCGCGCCAGACCGGTCAGCACCGAAGCTAGCCCCCGCACGGCCCAGTCCAGGGGCAATACCATGGCGGACAGGGCGGGCTGCAACAGTATTGCGACGGCGCTCAACTGCACCATCAGCCCAGCCAGCGGGGCCGCCACCAGATTGGTGACCATGCTGACCAGCGATACATTGCCATAATAAAGGGCCAGCAACGGCCAGATACCCGCCTGGGCGCAGATGGTAAGCGCCAGCGTATCCGCCACAGCCGGGGGCAGCTTGCCCAACCATGGGCGGATCAGCGGCCGCAGCAACAGGATCCCATACATCGCCCCACAGGACAGTGTCAGAGACGGATCCCCCAACGACAAGGGATGGAGCATCAGCATGGCCCAAAAGACGGCCATCAGCGCCGTCATGCCATCATACCGTCGCCCGGCAATGATGGCCCCTTGCGCCATCAGCAGCATGACGCAGGCCCGGATGGTGCTGGCCGGCGCCCCCACCAGCAGGCAGTAGATGCCCAATGCCGCACCGCACAACGCGGTGCGTAATCCCACGTGCAGCCGCAGTCGTTTGGCCAGCCAGAACAACGGCAGTGCCAAAAAGGCTACATGCATCCCCGACACCGATAGCATGTGCGCCAGACCGCTGCGGGCAAAGGCGCGGCGGTCCGCCTCCTCCAGGTCGCTCTTATCCCCCAACAGCATGCCGCGCACCAGCGGCGCCTGTGCGCCGATCAGCCTGTCGATGCGTCGGATGAGTCCGGCTCGGCTATGGCGAATCCAGGCAGCCGGGCCGCCGCTCTCTTGGCCGGATATGGTCCAGGGTGTGTAGGCATAGGCTGACAGGTATGCGCCCTGACGCTGCAAGTAGGCACGAAAGTCGAATCCGCCCGGGTTACGCTGAGGCTGTGGCCACGTCACAAAAGCCTGGACGGTGATCCGTTGACCCACTGCCGGATGGCGAGTCCCGCCCGCCCCTTCCGGCGTGTACCGGAGCCAGACCTTGCCCGGCGCCTTCACCGTATGCCCGTCGGTTGCAGTGAGCTCCGCATGGGACAAGTACACCCGGGTGGCATTCCCCTTTTGCGAGGCCTCCTCCGCTAGGATGCCGGACACGGTGTAGGTGCCCTCCGGCGGCAGACTTGGCATCCGGGCGCAATAGCAACCCCAAACCATGCTCAAGCCCAGGGTCGCCACCAGCAGGACAATCCACCATCGCCGCAGAACGCCAATGAGCGCGAGCGCCACAGCGCCCGCGCCCACATAGATTAACCAAGAAATCCACACCAGGTGAACGCCGAGCATGATGCCCGCCGCGCCGCTCATCGCCACCCAAATCATTGGTGAGCGTACCCAGGTGTCCTCACGGTTCACTCCATACTGCATGACAAGATCCTTATCGCAACTTTTCACCGTTCCAGCCCAGGAGTTTCATCAGCTCCACAACCCCCAGCGGCACCAGGGACAATAGGACTACGATGAGCCACTGTCCACCGGAGAGCAGCGTCAGCTTGAACAATCCGCGCAGGACGGGCACGAACAGGATCAGCAGTTGCAGCGCCATGGTCAGGATCAGGGTGCGTGTGAGCCAGGTATTGCTGAAGGGACCGATCTTGAACAGCGACAGGGAGTTGGAGCGCACATTGAGGGTTTGCACCAACTGGGCGAACGTGAGCACGGCAAAGGACATGGTCTGACCCACACCGACCCCGCCCTGGCCCTTGCCGATGACGAATGCCAGCAGTGTCAGCGCGGCAATCATGATGCCCTGATAGGCCAAGCGGAACACCAGAGGCCGCGAGAACAACGGCGCTTTGGGATCCTGGGGCGGCCGCTGCATGATGTCCTTTTGCGGTGCTTCCACGCCCAACGCCAAAGCCGGAAGGGAGTCGGTGACCAGGTTGACCCACAGCAGGTGGATGGGCAGCAGCGGGCTATCCCAGTTGAGCAGCGTGGCCAGGAAGATCACGATGACCTCTCCGATGTTGCAACCCAACAACAACTGGATGGCCTTGAGGATGTTGGCGTAGATGGTTCGCCCTTCCTCCACGGCGGACACGATGGTGGTAAAGTTGTCGTCGCTGAGAATCATGGCGGCGGCTTCCTTGGTGACCTCGGTACCGGTGATGCCCATGGCCACGCCGATGTCTGCCCGCTTAAGCGCCGGTGCGTCGTTGACCCCGTCGCCGGTCATGGCCACCACATCGCCCCAGCTCTGCCATGCCCGGACGATGCGCAGCTTGTGCTCCGGCGAGACGCGGGCGTACACTGCCACGTCCCGTACAATGTTGCGCAACTGCTCGTCGTCCAGCTTTTCCAGGTCCGCACCGGTCATCACCCGGTCGTTCGCGCCCAAGATACCCAGTTCCCGGGCGATGGCCGACGCCGTCACCTGGTGATCGCCGGTGATCATCACGGGCTTGATGCCTGCTTTGCGGCATTTCTCCACGGCGGGCTTTACTTCCGCCCGGGCTGGGTCGATCATGCCCAGCATGCCCACGAACATCAGGCCGTTCTCATAGGCATCGATCTTATCGGAGATGCCGGACTTGGACAGCGTGGTCACGTTGGCGGTGGCAAAGCCCAACACCCGCAACGCATTCTCCGCCATACCGCCCGCTGCGGACAGGATCCGGTCGCAGTCCTCGGGGGTGATGGGACGTACCGCCCCGTCATAGATCAGGGTGCACCTGGGCAGCAACTCGTCGATGGCGCCCTTGGTATAGCTGTGGAGCTCACCGTTCTCCTGGTGAATGGTGGTCATTCGCTTGCGGTCGGAGTCAAAGGGCACCTCGTCCACGCGAGGCATCCGGGCCTCCAGGTTGGGTCGGGCATACCCCAGACCTTTGCCAAAGTCCAACAGCGCCGTCTCCGTAGGATCCCCCAGCCAGACGGTCTGGCCGTTCTCCTCCACGCCCTTGGCATCGTTGCACAGCACCGCGGCGGTGGTCAACAGCACGCAACCGCTCTGATGCATGGCCTTGGCAGCATCGACGGCGTCAAAGGGGGCGGCGATGTGGGTCACGGTCATGCGGTTGAGGGTCAGGGTGCCGGTTTTATCGGAGCAGATCACCGTGGCACTGCCCAGTGTCTCCACCGCAGGCAAGCGGCGAATGATGGCGTTCTTTTTGCTCATGCGCTGCACGCCGATGGCCAGCACCACCGTCACGGTGGCGGGCAAGCCTTCCGGAATGGCGGCCACCGCCAACGATATGGCCCGCATAAACATTTCCACGAACTCGTGCCGATAGAGCATCCCGGTGACCAGCACAACGCCACAGATGGCCAGGCAGCCCAAGCCCAGGGTCTTGCTCATGCCGTCCAGGCGATGTTGCAAGGGGGTCTTGACCCCTTCTTCACCCTGCATCATGTCCGCAATGTGGCCAATCTCGGTCTCCATGCCTGTGCCCACCACCACGCCCCGGGCGCGGCCATAGGTCACCATGCTGCTGGAATACGCCATGTTGCGGCGGTCACCGATGGGGCACTCACCGTCAATGGCGTCGTCATTCTTCTCCACGGGCAAGGATTCGCCGGTAAGGGCCGATTCCTGCACCTGCAACCCGTGCACTTCGATCAGGCGGATATCCGCAGGCACACAGTCCCCGGCCTCCAACTCCACGATATCACCGGGCACCAAGGCTGCGCTCTCCACGCTCTGGATAGCGCCATCCCTGATCACCTTGGCGTGGGGCGATGACATGCGGCGCAGGGCCTCCAGGGACTGTTCCGCCCGGTTCTCTTGCACCACGCCCAGCACGGCGTTGAGCAGCACCACCACCAGGATGATAATGGCATCGGTCCCCTCGCCCAACAGACCGGAGACGACGCCAGCAGCGATCAGTACCAACACCATGAAGTCCTTAAACTGATCCAGAAACATGTGCCAGAACGTGCGCTTCTTTCCCTGTTTTAGGACATTGTCCCCATACTGCGCACGGCGGCGCTGCGCTTCTTGGCTGCTTAGACCCTGTGCGATATCCACCTGCTGCTGTGCCAGCGTGTCTTGGGCACAGCGATTGTACCACATCTCCACGTTGATTCCTCCTAAAAGATGCGCTCTCGAAGGCACGACCTTACCACATCCTTCCATGCATGGCAACGGTCTGTGCCTCAAAAGCGCGTTTTCGCGGTTGAAAACCGCAAAACTGTCTATCCTATTCTACGATCATGCCCGGGTTACGCAGAAAGAATCCCCGCATCTCCAGCGTGCCGGAAAAGCTCTCCACCTGCTGTCCCTCCACAAAGAAGGCCACGCGCCGCACCGGCTCCACGCCGGTCAGCATGTTGACAAAGGCATACACCACACCGGCCTCCTGTCGCGCTGTCAGGGCCGCGCAGGCATTCGCGAACCCCTGCGAGACGTTGACCAGGGCCATGTCCTCCCGCAGTTCAATGGCCAGCACGTCGTTCACCGTTGCCCCCGCCGGCAGCGCGCTGTCGATATCCTTGCGGGGATCCGTCGGCAACTGCCCCTCTGCCAGCACATGCAGCAGCGCTCGGGGCAACTGGCTCTGGGATGCCCGCACCACGCGTTCGCACAGGATCAGTCCGCCGTCGCCCTGCCTGGGAAGCGCCACCCGGACATAGCTTCCGATCACATTCTCAAACCGCTCCGGCGACCAAATATCTCCGTCCAGCACGATACCCTGGCCATTCATCGTCTCGGCGCTGCCGAGCTCACGCATGGCGTTGGCGCCGATACGGATCTCCACCCCCTGGACTTTGGGCACAAATTTGGTAATGCTGTGGGCCAGCATAGCGCATAACGTGCCTTTGCTCATGCCCACGCGGGTCAGCGCCTCCTCCAACTCTTCCCCAAAGTCCAGACGTACAACGCTGTTCTTTTCCTCGCCACCCACTACAGATAGCAGTTGCGCCTCTCCCTTTAAGTGCCGCAGAAGCTCCGGCACCACCGGTGCGCCTTGGATGCCCACGGCGCCCTTGTGCATCTCCCGCAGCAGCTCGCGGATCATGGTGGGGGCCTGTACGTCGGTCAAGTTCAGGGTCCGTACCTGTGGCAACAAGAATTTGCCGCCGGGTGCAGGCACATACACTGCCGCCAGCTTGACGATCTGAGCGGCACCTTCCCGCAGGAGC
>JAVBUS010000078.1:0-5752 GCA_031555125.1 Eubacteriales bacterium
CCGCACGATCTGCTTGCGCAGTTCATATTGACCCTGCGGGCTGAGTCGCTTTGCATTCGTTCTTTCCATGTATCTATTATATCACAACTCCAATGATTTTGCCATATTTATTGGCCGAAATAATAAAATCTTTGAACGCCAAGAGCAGGCCATACATAGGCCCATAGCAAAAGATGGCAAACCAGATGATGGCCGGCAAAATGAAAAGATAGAACACCCAATACTTTTTCATTTTCTCGCCAAAACGTCGGCCAAGGGGGCGTTTGGTAACCGAGATTCGACTGATCTCTGCCATGGAGAACGCCTCGCTTCTCATGGTGATTATACCATAAAGAATTCTACAGAAAACTAATCCACTTGAAACCGATTTCACGATTTCGGAGGATCTGTCATTTCTGTTATTTTATCATAATACCAAATGTCAACCTTGTCAATACATTGACATTTTCTTTTTCAATTTTTGCACAATAGCGCACTGAAAAGCCAAAGAAAATACTAGTGGTAATTGGCTGGGAAATATGCTATGCTGCAAGCGATATGCGGCGCTATAACGTGCAGGAGGAAGAGACGTATGGCCACTTTATTAGACAAATATCTGCGGCTCAAAACCACCCAACCGGGGAACAGAGAAAAGACCGGGTTCGAGTATTCCTTTGGCATGCCGCGGGAGGAGCAGCACTACATCACCCCCATGCTGCCCCACGTCACCCGCATCCTGTCACAGATTGAGTTTGCCATTCATCTATCAGAACTGAACACGCACCGGTACGATGCCACCATTGACGCCGCCATCGATCAGTTGCAGGCCGACACGGATGCCGAGGGCAGCATCAGCCGCGCCTCTGCCCAGCGTGCCGAGGCCTCGCTGGCCTCCCTGGGCGACGCTGCCAAGGCCTACACCGTGCTCTGTGCCGCCCATGCTCACATCGACATGAACTGGATGTGGGGCTGGCACGAGACCGTGGCCTCCACCCTGGACACCTTCCGCACCATGCTGCAGATGATGGATGAGTATCCCGAGTTCACCTTCTCCCAGTCCCAGGCATCGGTGTACAAGATCGTGGAGGATTTTGACCCCGCCATGATGGCGCGGATCCGGCGGCGGGTGGAAGAAGGCCGCTGGGAAATCACCGCCTCCACCTGGGTGGAAAACGACAAGAACATGCCCGGCACCGAAGCCATGGTGCGTCACAACCTGTACACCAAACAGTACCTGCGTGAACACTGGGGGGTGTCGCCGGATGCGCTTTCCATCGACTTTGCACCGGATACCTTTGGCCATGGCCGGGACATGCCGGAGATCGCCGCTGCCGGAGATGTCCGCTATTGCTATCATTGCCGCGCCTATGATGGGCCTCACTTTTTGTACCGCTGGCGCGCCCGCAGCGGGAAGGACCTGATCATGTATCGGGAGCCCTATTGGTACAACTCCGCCATTCTGCCCCACGTAGGCATCGGTGCGCCGGAGCTGTGCGCCACCTATGGTATGAAGACCGCCCTCATCGTCTATGGCGTGGGCGATCATGGCGGCGGGCCTACCCGCCGGGACATCGAACAGATCATCGAGATGAATACCTGGCCCATCTTCCCCCACATCCGCTTCGGCACCTTTGGGGCCTTCTTTGCCGCCGCCGAAGGCATCCGCGATACCCTGCCCGTGGTGGAGCAGGAGCTCAATCACTTTGCGCCGGGCTGCTTTACCACCCAAAGCCGCATCAAACTGGGCAATCGCCAAAGCGAGGCCCTGCTGCGGGACGCCGAGGTGGCCAGCGCCATCGCCTACACCTTGACCGATGCGCCTTATCAGGCACGGTCCTTCGAGCGGGCGTGGCAAAACGTGCTGTTCACCCACTTCCACGACATCCTTACCGGCTCCTGCGTGCAAGACAGCCGCGAGCACGCCATGGGGCTATACCAAGAGGCTTTTGCAGTGGCCAATACCCAGCGCAGCAACGCCATGCGCGCCATAATGGAGCGCATCGACACCTCCTCCATCGCCGAGGAAGGGACAGTGGGCCGCGCCCAGTCCGAGGGCGCAGGCGTGGGCCATGGTCTGACGGCCTTCCGGGTGCCCACAAACTACCGCGCCGCCGGCCTGACCCACGTGTTCCACGTGTTTAACCCGGCCCCCCATGCCCAGCGACAGATGGTGGAGTTGACGGTGTGGGATTGGCAGGGCGACATGGCC
Source organism: Eubacteriales bacterium (assembly GCA_031555125.1). Classification (GTDB taxonomy): domain Bacteria; phylum Bacillota; class Clostridia; order Christensenellales; family Aristaeellaceae; genus WQXF01. Next base: position 2,189 of record JAVBUS010000078.1, read on the forward strand.
CGCATCCAGTTCACCACCGGCAATGGCGCCGCTGTGCGCCACCAACTGCTGGACAAGGAATATCAGCGGTATTGGGATCATCAATACTTCCGGGTCCTCATCGAAGCCGATCTGCCCGCCCTGGGCTACGATACCTTTGTGTTGCGTCAAAAAGGCGCGGAGTCCTACCCCATCTTCCGCCATCCGGAAAAGCGTAGCAGCTATCCGCAAGATTACCCCGTGGTGCTGGAAAACGCGCTGCTGCGTGCCGAGTTCGACAGCAAACACCTGCGCCTGATTTCTTTGATCGACAAGCAGAGCGGACAAGAGATGATCGATACCCAACGGGGCGCCGGCTTCCGTTTCATCGAAGAGGATCCCCGTCACGCCAACGCTTGGGCCATTGGCCGCTATGCCCAAGTGGATCCCATGACCCGCAACGTGCGCCTGAAGTCCATCGCCACCGGCGAAGGATTGTTGCGCCAGTCCGTGGAGTTCGAGCAACTGATCCGCGGCGAATCCAAGATTACCGCCCGGGTCTGGCTGGACGACGGCGCATCGGCCTTGGTGTACGATCTGTCCGTGGACTGGCACGAAATCGGCACCGATAAGCGGTTCGTTCCCCAGTTGAACTTTGCCGCCGCCCTGCCCGGCGCGGCCCATTATCTGTTCGACACCCCCGGCGGTATCCTGGAACGCAAGTCGGAGGGCATCGACGTGGCCGCCAACTCCTTTGCCTCCGCCGTGCCGGAAAAGGGCAAGGCCCTGCTATTGACCAGCAACTGCAAGTACGGATTCCGCGCCCACGACGACCAATTGGCGTTGACCCTGATCCACGCAGCCTCCAGCCCGGATCCCTATCCGGAGCGCGGCATCCACGCCATCCGTCTCTCCCTGGCCGTCACCGATTCCGCTCCAAAAGCCATGGCGGACCTGGCCTTTGCCCTCAATCACCTGCCCGCCGCCATGACCCGCCGCCCAGGCAAAGGCACCCTGCCCATGCGGGCCGAGCACTTGCGCCTGGACAGTCAGGGCATCGTGCTCTCGGGTTGCAAGGTGGCCGAGGAAGGCGGCGACATGATCCTGCGCCTTCTCGAGATCGCCGGTACCGGCAGCGAAGCGGTGATCACCCTGCCCAAGCGTCCGGTCTCCGCGCATGCCGTGGGCACCATGGAGCAACCGGTGAGCCATACCGGTGCTCAGCTGCACGTGGAAGGCGACACCCTGCGCGTACGATTGGACGCCTATGCGCTCCAAGCCATCCGTGTCCGATTCTGACCTGCGTGTCCCATCTTGATGGAGCGAGGTGGTCCCCATGGGCATGGTCACCGACATCCAACGGTTTTCGCTGAGCGATGGGCCAGGGATTCGCACCACGGTATTCTTCAAGGGCTGCAACGTGGCCTGCGCCTGGTGCCACAATCCGGAGACCCTTTCCAGTCAGCCGGAGATCCTGACCCATCCAGACAAGTGCATCCGCTGCGGCGCGTGCGTGGGCTTCGACCCTGCCCGCGCCGGGCAGTTGCCGCCTGAGCGCTCCGCCGTAACGGCGGAGGATGCGCGGGCCTGTTTTAGCGGCGCCCTCACCCTAGCCGGACGCGAGATGACAGCGGCCCAGGTCATGGAGGAAGTTCTGCAGGATCTGCCCTACTATCAGGCATCCGGCGGGGGCGTCACCCTCTCCGGCGGCGAGGTCATGGTGCAGCCGGACTTTGCGCACGAGCTGTTGCAGGCTTGCCGGACCCAAGGCATTGCTACCGCGATCGAGACCAATCTGCTCTACGACTTCGCCCAGCTTGCCGGCCTGTTGCCCCTGGTGGATCTGGTGATGGCGGATCTAAAGCTGGCGGACGGCGCACTGCACAGGCAATACATCGGCGCGGACAACCGCCAAGCCCTGGAAAACCTGCGCCGTGTGGCCGCGTTCGGGGTGCCCTTTATCGTGCGCACTCCCGTGGTGCCCGGCGTCACCGACACGCCGGAAATCATCGCGTCCATCGCCCGGCTGGTTGCGGACTGCGGCGGCAACCTGCTTTACTACGAGCTGCTCAACTTCAACCCCCTGGGAGCCGGGAAGTACGATGGCCTATGCCGACCCAATCCCTTCCGCGACGCACGGCCGCTCAGCGATGCGCGTCTGGCCCAGCTAGCCCAAGCCGCGGCCGCCGCAGGCATCCCGGTGCGCGCCAATTAGGAGGCAACCTATGCGCAATCGCATCAATACCGTTCCAATGGATGCGCCCATGGGCTACCGCGACCGGGTAGCCCGGCTTCGTGCATGCAAGCTTGAGGATACGCAGGACAAAAAGGGCTATCGCCCCTTTATGGACGGCGACGACTATGGCGCCATCGTGCCCCCCGCCGACTTCCACTTTGAACCCATCGTGAATCATGCCAACGGTTCTTGGTACGGCTATGAGGGATGGAGCCAGAACTTTGCCAAGCTCATGCGGGAGCATCCGGTGTTCATCGATCCTTGCGATGCCTTCCCCAACCGGTGGATGACCTGCATGTCCTGGCTTAAGGACCCCAAGGGCTTTTTCCCCGAGGCCAACTACGACCACCTGAAGCCGGACCAGGAGAAATACTGCATTGGCCCCGGCATCGGTGCAGACGCCCATTTTGGCGGCGATTATGCCATCGGTCTCTCCCTGGGCTGGGGAGGGCTGGTGCGCAAGCTGACCCATTTCCGGCAACAGAATCCAGACCACAACGCCTTTTATGATGCAGAGATTGCCACCGTCACCGCGATCCAGGCGTGGATGCGCCGCACAGTGGCCGCCATCGGCGACGCAATTTCCCGGGAAAAGCATCCGGTATTGCAGCAGAACCTGCGGGACATGCAGGCCAGCACCTTGCATCTGATCGACCATGCGCCCCAAACCCTGCGCCATGCTTGCGAGTGGATCTGTTGGTTCAACATGGCCAGCCGCACCTATAACCGGGATGGAGCGGGCGGCCAACTGGACGAGTTGCTGCGACCCTACTACGAAGCTGACCTGGCCGCCGGACGCGTTGATGAAGAAGCCGCCAAGTATTACGTAGCTTGCCTGTTGCTCAGCGATGCCCACTATTATCAGGTAGGCGGCATGGGGCCGACGGGCAACGATCTGGTTTCCCCCTTCTCCTATCTAATTTTAGAAGCCGCCGACTGGCTGGATGCCTCCTGCAACATCACCGTGCGGGTCCACGAGGGCATGGACATGGCCTTCCTGCAGCAGGCCGTTTCCTACCTGTTCAAGAACAAGAACGGATGGCCCCGCTTTTCCGGCGACCAAGCGCTGAGCGAGGGCTTTATGCGCAAGGGGTACCCCCGGGACCTGGCGGTGCAGCGGGTGGCCGTAGGGTGCAACTGGATGAGCCTGCCGGGGCTGGAGTACACCTTGAACGACTGCGTCAAGACCAACAATGCCAGGATCTTTGAGATCGCCTTGGATGAAATGATGGCCGATGGCCAGCCCCCTAGCACCCAGCGGCTTTTCGATCTGTTTGAAAGGCACACAAAAAAGGCCGTGGAAGTGACTGCGGCGGGCATTCGCTTCCATCTGGCCCATCAGGTGTACAACGAACCGGAGCTGATGCTCA
>JAVBUS010000159.1:0-6175 GCA_031555125.1 Eubacteriales bacterium
TGGAGAATCATCCCGGTGAGCTGTGGTCCCTGTTCGATTTTGTGCTGCCCGGGTACCTGGGCGGCCTGACTCGGTTCATGCAGCGCCACGGGGAAGGCCAGCACGCCGAGGAGCTGCGCCGCAAGACCCAGCCCTTCCTGCTGCGTCGATTGAAGCGGGAAGTGCTGGCTGATCTGCCGGAGAAGATAGAGACCCGCATGCTGGCGGACATGACCCCGGAGCAACGCCGGGTGTATCAGGCGGCCTTGCTGCGGTTGTCCCGGCAGGTGGACGCGGTGCTGGAGCAAAAGGGTTGGCAGCGAGGGCGTATGGACGTGCTGGCGGCCCTGACGGAGATGCGGCAGATCTGCTGCCACCCGGCCCTATGCCTGGCGGATTACTCTGCGTCCAGCGGCAAAATGGATCTGTTGATGGACATTTTACCCGGCGCGTTGGAGGCGGGGCGACGGGTACTGCTGTTTTCGCAGTTCACACGGATGCTGGGCATTTTGCAGCGGCGCATGGATGTCGCGGGGATCCACTGCCTGTACCTGGACGGCGACACCCCCAGCAAGGAACGCATGGCGCTGACGCAGCGGTTTAATCAGGGAGAGGGGCAAGTATTCCTGATCTCCCTGCGGGCGGGGGGCGCGGGACTGAACCTGACCGGGGCGGACATGGTGATCCATTACGATCCCTGGTGGAATCCCGCAGCGGAGGATCAGGCCACGGATCGCGCACACCGCATCGGCCAGACCCGATCGGTCCAGGTGATCCGTCTGATTGCACATCACAGCATCGAGGAGCAGGTGGTGCGGTTGGGTGAACGCAAGCGCGTGCGGGTTGATGCGGTGGTCAACGAGGGCGGCATCCTGCCCGGGGAATACACCGAAGCGGACATCCGCGCCCTGTTTACGGATTTGGCGGAGCAAGTATAACAAAAGAAAACGGGGAGAGCACCATGGAGAAGACTCATATGCACAAAGGACACCGGGAACGCCTGCGCACCCGATTGATGAATGAGGGCTTACAGGGTTTTGCGCCCCACGAGGTGCTGGAATTGCTGCTGTGCTTTTCCATTCCCCAGCGGGACATGAATCCCCTGGCCCATGAGTTGCTCAGTCGATTCGGATCCCTGTCCGGAGTATTGGAAGCCAGCCCGGAGGAGCTGCAACGCTGTCCCGGCGTGGGGGGCCACGCATCGGCACTGCTGACCATGATTCCCCAGCTGACGGGGTATTACATGCGGGATCGGCTGCGGGAGCGGCCAACCTTATGCAATGCGACCCAAGCCGGAGCCTATTGCGAAACCCTGTTCTTTGGCCTTTCCAGCGAGGCGGTGTATATGATTTGCATGGATGCGCAAGCACGGGTGATCCATCCTGCCCTGGTGCAGAACGGCACCATCGACGAATCGGCGGTGTATGCCCGCGACCTGGTGGAGACCGCCCTGCGCCATCATGCGCACACCGTGCTGCTGGCCCACAACCATCCCGGAGGCAGTCTGATGCCCTCCACAGCGGATTATGAGGTGACACGCATGGCCATCGACGCGCTGCGGGTGGTGGATGTTCGCGTCATCGACCATATCATCGTGTCCGAGGAGGGCTTTTTGAGCATGTCGCAGCAGAACATGATGAAGAGCGGTGCGCTGGTGGCGCTGCAGGAGTTTGAGTTCCGCGTGAAAAACACCACCATCCCTGTAAAACGGCATGCCAACCAGCAGGTGGCTGAGTGGGAGGATTACGATGGATTTGCATCCAACGAAGAAGACACGCGGTAAGCGCAGAAGGAAGGTGTCCCGGGTGATATGGATCGCGTTAGCCATGGGCCTGTTGTGTTACTTGCTGATGCTGGGCTGGACGGTACTTAAGGAAAGCACCCTGCCCCCCAAGGAACCTGGGGATGTCATCCTGGTGCTGGGAGCCCAGGTCAAGGAGGATGGCTCCTTGTCTGTGGCCCTGGAGAGACGGTTGACATTGGCCCTGGCGGAGTATCGGGCACAGCCCCGTCCCATCATCACCTGCGGCGGACAGGGCAGCAATGAACCGGCGCCGGAGGGCGACGTGATGCGGGCCTGGCTTCTATCGCAGGGAGTACCGGCGGAGCATGTCACCCCGGAGAGCGCCTCCACCAGTACCCGGGAGAACCTGGGCTTTGCCCGCCAGATCATGGCGGAGAGGGGGTTTCAGACCGCGCTGGTGGTGACATCGGATTATCATGTGGCCCGGGCCTTATCCCTGTGCAAACAGTTGGGCATTCAGGCCACCGGCGTGGGCAGCGAATCCAAGCCGGAGTATTGGCTGATGAACCATACCCGGGAGAGCATCAGCTGGATCAAATTCTGGATAGAGGGGCAATGACCGTGGAGGATACGACCTTACAATATTTGTTGGCCGGGTGCCGGACCATGGGCGTTGCCCTGACCACGGCGCAGCAGCAGCAGTTCGCCCGGTTTGATGCCTTGCTGGAGGAAGCCAACGCCCGATTTGACCTGACGGCGGTGATGGAGCCGGTGGAGCGCATAGATCGCCACGTGCTGGACTCCCTAACGCCGCTGCGGGACCCGGCGCTGATTCCCCCGGGGGCGCATATCATCGATGTGGGCACCGGGGCAGGATTCCCCGGCATACCCTTGGCCATCGCCCGGCCCGATTGCACCGTCACCCTGCTGGATGCGCAGCAGAAGCGGGTGGGCTTTTTGCGGGAGACTGTCGAGGCGCTGGGCCTGCGCGCCCAGGCCATCCATGCCCGGGCGGAGGACGCGGCACGATTGCCTGACCATCGGCAACGGTACGATGTAGCGGTATCCCGCGCGGTGGCGGCGCTGCCGGTGTTACTGGAATTGACGTTTCCCTTTGTGCGGGTGGGGGGCCATATCCTGGCCTGGAAGGGTCCGGCGGTGGCGGAGGAGCTGCCCCAGTCCGTGCGGGCGGCGGCATTGCTGGGGGGCAAGCTGGCGGAGCCCATCCCGGCGCCCGTACCGGGCCGTGATTGGCAGCATGTGCTGATCATGGGTGCTAAAGTCCGGGAAACCGCACGACAATATCCGCGGAAGGCCGGCGAACCGGGCCGCAAACCATTGGGAATGATGTCATAACGAACGAATGGGGCGGTGGCTGCGCGTTGAATTCCGAAATACGACAGTAAATTCACACTTTTTTGGCGCTTCGGGTCGCACGAATGGGTGCCCCGGAGCGCTCTTTTTTGCAGGAAACGGGCGCTGCTTTTCAGAATTGTGTGCCTGATCGATCCCATGGAAACGGGGTGAGTCATACGAGGGAAAAAGCAGGCTTGCCTGCCAAGAAAGGCGGCGTTCGGAAAATGTTTCATATCGGCAATCCGTCCACGGCTACCGCTCGGCCCGGCAAACAGGTGTGTTGGGTAGACATGTCGCGCATCGTGCCCAATCCCAATCAACCGCGCCAGGTGTTTGATCAGGCGGCATTGGGGGAGCTGGCGGAGTCTATTCGTCAATGTGGGCTGCTGCAGCCCATCTCTGTGCGGGCGCTGGATAGCGAGCACTACGAACTGATCTCCGGCGCCCGGCGCATGGGGGCGTGCAAGCTATTGGGCATGACCCATATCGATGCCATCATCGTACCCGCCAGCACCCAGGATAGCGCCCTGTTGGCCCTGATTGAAAACCTGCAGCGAGAGGATCTGCACTATTTTGAGGAGGCTGAGGGATACGCGGTGGTGATCAAGCGATTCACCCTGTCCCAGGAGGAATTGGCGGCCCGCATCGGCCGCAACCAGTCCACCATTGCCAACAAGCTGCGGCTGTTGCGCCTGACCGAGCCGGTGCGGGATATCCTGCGCCAGCACGGCATGACGGAGCGCCATGCCCGCGCCCTGCTAAAGCTGGACGAAGAATCTGACCGAGTCAAGGCAGCGCTACAGGCCGCCACCAGGGGGCTCAACGTGCAGCAGACCGAGGAGATGGTGCAGCAGATGGCGGAGCGCCTGCTGGCACTCCGCAGTGCCGAGCCGCCCCGCAAGGTGATCTCCCTGATGCGGGATCACCGGATCTATATCAACGCTATCCGTAACATCATCCAGCAGATGAAAACTGCGGGAATCACCGCCGAGTACACACTGCAGGATATGGGGGATCACATCGAGATGCGGGTGATCATGCCCCGCAAGGCCGCAAAGGGTTGAGTAGCGCGGACAGAGTCTTACCGGTTTGAGGTGCAGGATGCATCATTTCCTTTTGAGAGCGGCGCTGCGAAGGTCCAGGGCGACCGCGAAGCCCTGGTCGCTCTCCGCAGGGAGCGAAACACTCCCTGTTTGCGCAGAGATTTCGCCCCCACGGGCGACGAAAGGGCTCTCCGGTCGCCTTTTGAACCCTTCGGGGCGCAACGTCATCCATTTTTTGTGGCAAAAATGCAAATGGTTTCGCCCTGTTTGAAGTGCAAACCGCTTGCACCGTCCAGTGTCATGTGTTAAGCTAACAACAATAAGCACTGGAGGCGGGATATGTTTACGATTTTCACCGATTCATGCGCGGATTTGCGACCGGATTTCGTGGATGCGCAGCAAAGGTTTGGAGTGCTGCCGCTCTCCTACAACATTGGCGACGAGCAATACCTGGATGCGCCGGGCAAAGGGCTGGATCATGATACCTTTTATCGGCGTCTTTCGGCGGGGGAGACCTCTGCCACGTCCCAGATCAATGTGGAGGCCTTTTGTGAAGCGTTTCGTCCGCGACTGAAGGCGGGGGAAGAGATTCTGTATATGGCGTTTTCCTCCGCGCTGAGCGGCACTTGCCAAAGCGGTATGATGGCCAAGCAGGTGCTGGACGACGAAGGGCACCCGGGCAAGCTCACCGTGGTGGATACCCTGTCCGCCAGTGCCGGACTGGGACTGTGCGTGTACTTGGCGCTGCAAAAGCGCAGCCAGGGCTGGGACATGGACACAACCGCCCAGTGGCTTGCCGACAACTTGCAGCATGTGGTGCAGTGGTTCACGGTAGACGACCTGCATTTTTTGAAGCGTGGCGGGCGCTGCAGCCCGGCGGCGGCCTTCTTCGGTTCCCTGATGTCTATCAAGCCTGTGCTCCAGGTGAATGCCGAAGGCAAGCTGATCGCCCGTGATAAAAAGCATGGCCGCAAGGCCGCCATGAAGGGTCTGGTGGACCGCATGGAAGCCCTGGCTGAGCGCCCGGCGGAGAACATGGTGTTCATCAGCTACGCCGCCTGCCAAGAGGATGCGGAGCAGGTGCGCGATATGATTCATCAGCGGCTGGGTGTACCCATGGACCAGATTATGATGAGCAACATTGGCCCGGTGGTGGGGGCGCATGCGGGACCGGGCACCATTGCCCTGTTCTTTTGGGGCAAGGAGCGCGGATGAGCCTGATGGAACGCTGTATGCGTGAAGCGCTGTTGGAGGCGGAGCAGGCCTTGGCGGCGGGGGAGGTTCCCGTAGGGGCCATAGTGGCCGTAGGCGATCGCATCGTGGGCCGGGGACACAACCTGCGGGAGCAGGATCAGGACCCCACTGCGCACGCGGAGATCCTCGCCATCCGGCAGGCGGCGCAGACGCTGGGGCGTTGGCGGCTGGCGGACTGCACGCTGTACGTGACGCTGGAGCCGTGCCCCATGTGCGCCGGGGCCATCGCCATGGCGCGGATGGAGCAGGTGTGGTTTGGAGCACCGGATCCCCGGGCGGGCTGCTGCGGCAGTCTCTACCGGATTACGGAGGATCCAGCATTTTTAAGCCCGGTTCCCGCCCATGGCGGGCTGCTGGCAGAAGCGTGCGCTGCGTTGTTGACAACGTTTTTTGGGGAACGGCGCAAGGATAGATAAATAGTAAGAGGGTGTCGCGCTGGCGTTTTCAGTCAGCATGACACCCTCTTTTTGTGCGCTCCCTACTTCACGGTCACCTTGCAAGTGGCCGTCTTGCCGCTAGCGGTCTTGACGGTGACGGTCACCGTCCCCGCCTTCTGCGCCGAGAACAGACCGTATTGCTTGTCCTCCACCCGCAGGATGGTACTACTGCTGCTGGTCCAGGTCAGGGTGTCGGTCGTGTCGACCGGTGTCACCGTGTAATTCATATAGAAGGCCGAGCCTTTATACACCGTCATGGTCGCGGGCATCGTCACCGCCGTTGCCGGTACTTTGACCGTTACCACACAGTTGGCTGTCGCGCCATAGGGGGCGGTGACCGTGATGGTGGCCGTGCCGGTGTT
>JAVBUS010000249.1:0-7050 GCA_031555125.1 Eubacteriales bacterium
GCGCAATCTAACCCAGGAGCAACAAACCGCGCTGAAGGCCGCCCATGAGGAGCTGATGAAAAAGCGGCAGGAAAGCCAAGCCAAGCTGGCCGAGGTCGGCATGGAGAGATATCAGGGCAGGTTCCCCATGCCCCGCCAAGCTGGACGGGAAAAACAACCGGGGGAAAGGGCAGAAGGAGCGCCCGGTAAGGGCGTTGCCCCGGGGCGGGATGGCGGCAAACAGCGCCGCTAAGCCAAAAAACAGCGGAGCAACGGTCGTGTGCCGGTGCTCCGCTTTGTGTTGCTCTTCCTAACCGATGAAGGTATACTATAGGCAAAGTATGGGGATGGAGGGATTTTCATGGCGCTACAGGTGGCGTATCAGATTTATTCCGCCCGCGAGGAAGCGGAACGGGACTTGCGCAGCGTGTTGCAAACACTGAAACGGATCGGGTATGACGGCGTGGAGTTTGCGGGTTTTTATGGCCATGATGCCCAGGGCGTGGCAGCCATGCTGCGGGAGACGGGCCTGACCGCGGTCTCCAGCCATGTGCCCATGCAGTCCATCCTGGAGGATCCCCAGGCCGTCATCGCCTTTCATCAGGCCATCGGTTGTCCCCATATCGCCGTGCCTTACCTGCCGGAGGAGCTGGCCCCCGGCGGCAAGGGATTCGCGGGGATTCTCCGGGTCATTGCGGCCTTTGGCCGGCAATGCAAAGAGGCGGGAATCCAACTGCTATACCACAACCACGATTTCGAGTTTGTGGAGCTCTCCGGTCAGTTTGGTTTGGACTTTTTGTACGATGCCATCGAACCGGCGTATCTGGCCACCGAGCTGGATATCTGCTGGGTCAAGGTGGCGGGACAGTCGCCGGAAGCATATATCCGCAAATATGCGGGCCGTTGCCCCGTTGTGCACCTGAAGGACTTTGTGGGTGGAAAGAGCCAGGGGGACGCCCTCTACGCCCTGATTCAGCAGGATGGTTCCGATGATCGCCAGGCCGGGCAGACCCAGACCTTTGACTTCCGTCCGGTGGGGCACGGCGTGCAGGATATTCCGGCGGCCATTCGTGCCGGGCTGGAAAGCGGCACCCAGTGGTTCGTGGTGGAACAGGACCGCTCCACGGAGCGCCCGCCCCTGGAAGCGGCCCGCATGAGCTGCGACTACCTGCGGGGATTACCTTTCTAGGGAGAGGAACAAACCGATGGCCGGCCGGCTGGCTACGGAGTGTGTGCGGAACGTGTCGGATGATCCCGTGCACCTCTGTTGGCCGGCGCCTAGTCGGTTCTACAGCCGCTTCACGATCTCTTCGTTCACCCGCGCCCGCAGTCGCAGCAGGTATCCGTCATCATGCGGGTACCGGTCAAACCGTATGGGCTCGGATAATCCCTCTTCCACCAACCCCATCACAAACCCGCGATCCGTCAATCGCTCCAGCCACTGCAGTGCGCGCAGATCGTACAGCGCCTGTTGCGTCACCAGCATCCGCAGCGATTCCTCGGGCACCCCGTCCGCACCGGGATAGACCTGGAAAGGATCCCCGGCGGGCACGAACCCATCGGCATCGGTGGTGGCGTAGGGGTCGATGGCATAAGTGGAGAATTGATTGTTATAGAAATTGTAGCCCCATTGCAGGATTCCCTCAATTTCGTACTTGTACAGCTGCACCCCAAAGATGCGGTTTCGTGCGGAGGGCTGCGCGATAAACAGGTTGGATACATCCTTGTATTGGGACACGCAGTAATAGGTCCACAACCCTTTGACGCCCGCGTCGATAAAGGGATGGATGTGGTTGTTGGCGGGGATCGGCTTGGTCAGCACCCCCTTGTGGTAAAAAGACAGGCTTGACAGCGCGTCGATGATCTCGTATCCCTCTAAGAAAGGCGCCACCAGTTCCTTGGCGGCCTTGTAGTGGGGCAGATCCTCTTCGTCGGGCTCGTCGGAGATATGGAAGTAGGTGCGCTCCGCGATGCCAAGCCGTTCCAGCGTCGCGGTCAGCGCGGGCAGGTACGCAGCCAAAAACCCGCGATAGGCCTCGCTCTGCGCATCGGTTTCCCAGCCGAAGATCCGTTGATAGACCCCGTCCACCGTGGCCATGATTTTGGGACAAAACCGTGCGCCCCACTGTGTGAACAGGTGCGCCATTTCATAATAGGTGACGCCGCAACGCTCGCACATGGCCACCCAGCGCTCCAAACGGGAAAAGTCGAAGGCATATTCCTCTCCCCGGCGCACGATGTCCACCAGCTGCACCGTCAAACGCTCGCCGCCCACGGCGGTATCCAGGGACGGGGTGTGGATGGGGGTTAGGATCATGTTGATGCCCCTGCGCACCGCCAGGGCGATGAAGGCCTCGGTGATGGCCCAAAACCGCTCGCTCCACACCGGTTCCCGGTAATAGTTGGAAATTCCGTCCAGGTGCAGCCACTTGGTGTGGCGAAGGGTCTGGGGCGGCAGTGTGCCGGGCAGAATGCGCACCTGGGTGGAGGCCGTGGCCAGCACCGCACCGTCAGGCCCCGATAGCGATACTGTCACGGGATAGGTGCCGGGTGCTGTGGTTGTATCGGGTTCTACGTCGATCCACACCGACTGCCACTGGTCGCCAAAGATGCGCAGTTGGGTTTGCGCCACATCCCGCAGCAGGTCGGGGTACAGCCCCGGCTGTTTGCGCAGGTAGTTATCGTCGGCATCCGCAAAGGTGACCATGTTCACCGGCACATGCAACACTCGACGAATCCGCAGGGTAGCCCGGATGGGCGAGGCCACCTGTACCGTGACAAAATCCCGGTAGGGCAGCATATCCGCCTTGCCGATATAAGCCGCCTGAAAGGAGAGCAGCTCGTTCTGAAACCCGCTGAGCACCGTTTCATCGCCGGGGAACGGTTCCTGGTCCAAAAATACCTTTTGTAGGGCGTTGACGATCTTGAGCACAGCCTCCATGGGGATCCTCCTTGTATGCGGGATGGGAGCATGATACCCAATTGGGCAGGCGCTGTCAATGTTCCTGGGCAACGCTGTACAAATCGTGTACGGTACCCTGGCGGTGTTGCCCTTGCTTTTGCGCACGCATGGGATATAATACTCTCATCAACACAACGGAGGTGCTGTATGAAGCGCTGGTTCTCTATCCTGTTGCTGTCCGCTCTGTGTGGTACGGTGGCCCACGCCGGGGATCTGTCGCCCCTGGAACTGCTGCCGACGGATGCTCACGCGACCCGTTTCTACACGAACGATAACGCCATTAAGAACATTGGCGATCCCTTTATCCTGTATGCCGAGGGTGCCTATTGGTGCTATGCCACCTCCTCGCCGATCGGCTTTCGGGTCTGGCGGTCAGAGGACTTGGTGCACTGGGAACGCCAAAAAGACCTGGCCTTCTCCATGGAGATGACCAGCTGGCCCAGGGAAAATTTCTGGGCGCCGGAGGTTTATGCCTGGCAGGGAAAGTACTATCTGTTCTATTCCGCCAAGGTCAAGGGCACCGAGACCATGCGCATCGGCATTGCCGTGGCCGACCATCCCCAGGGTCCCTTCCTGGATACCACCAAAGACCCTATCTTCGATCCCGGTTATGCCATCATCGATGCCTCCCTTTTTGTGGACGGCGATGCGGTATATCTGCTCTATGCCCGTGATTGTTCGGAGAATATCATCGACGGATACCGCCACGAGAGCCACACCTACGGTGTCAAGCTATCCCCGGATCTGTCCGCCGTGGAGGGGGAACCGGTGCTGCTGTCCAAACCCGACCAGGCGTGGGAGGATTTCTCCGGCCCGGAATGGTTTTGGAACGAGGGACCGGTGATCCGTAAGCATGACGGGCGCTATTGGCTTTTCTATAGCGCTAATTTTTACGCGGGCAAGGAATACGGCGTAGGCGCAGCGGTGGCGGATCATCCGCTGGGGCCCTATGCCAAACTGGAGAATAATCCGCTCCTGACCTGGGCGGAGAAGGATGGTGTGGTGCAGATCTCCGGCCCCGGCCACAACAGCTTTTTTACCAGCGCCGATGGGGCCGAGGTGTTCACGGCCTATCATATCCACTACCTGCCCAAAAAGCCATCGGGCAATCGGCAGATGAGCATCGATCGCGTCGGTTTCCATGCCGACGGTACGCCGTACATCAACGGCCCCACCAACACGCCGCAACTGCTGCCCCTGGCCCAGATCGGCTGCGTCAGCCTGCTGCCGCAAGCCAAGGCGGACGACCCCGCCGCCGCCCTGCTTACCGATGGGGACTATGGCATCTCACCGGCCAGCAAGGCATATTGCTGGCGCATTGCGGCCCAAGGCGTGACCTTCACCTGGGATGCGCCGGTCACCGCCGACAGCATCATCCTGTATCCTGCGCCGGGGGCCACCGGCACCGGCGTCATCGTGCTGGACGATGCCCACACCATCGCTTTCGACCTGTCCACCCTGCCGGGGGAGCCTGGCCAAAGCCTGCGCTTCGACTTTATGCCGCGACAGATCACCACCCTGCGCCTGGAGGGTTCCGGCGAGCAGGTGGCTTTGGGCGAGTTGCTGGTCATCGGCCCGGCGACGCAACCGTGAGCGCGTAACAAAAGGAGACGTAACGGATGGACAGAATCGATGCCGGTATCGAGAGTTCCCGCAAACACATCGATCTGCGTGTGGAGGATGTGGCCCAGACGTACCCGGTGATCAAGGCACTGGCATCGGAGATCCGCCTGCGTATCTTGGCGAAGCTGAGCAACTTTAGCATGAATGTCAACGAGATCGCCGAGGCGCTGCACATTCCCCTGTCTACGGCGGCGCTGAACATCAAGGTGCTGGAGGACGCGGGCTTGCTGGTTACCGAACTGCAACCCGGCGTGCGCGGGGCGATGAAGCTGTGCGCCGCCTACTACGACAGCCTTAGCCTGCGCATGCGTTGTAACGAGGCAAAGCGGGAGGGCGGCGCCAGTGTGTTTGCCATGCAATTGCCCGTAGGCTGCTTTTCCGCCTGCTCGGTGCGTCCCACCTGTGGCATGGTCAGCGAAAACTCCGCCCTGGCCGCCTTTGATATCCCCAGCGCTTTTTATGTCCCGGAGCGGTTTCAGGCCCAGATGCTGTGGTTCAATACCGGATACGTCAGCTACGATTTTTCCAGTATGGAGGCCTATGATGTAGCGCTGGATTGGATCGAGGTCTCCTTTGAAGTCTGTTCGGAGGCCTCCAATTACCGCAATAACTGGAAGAGCGACATCTCCGTGTGGATCAACGGCATCCATCTGGGATTTTGGACTTCGCCGGGGGATTTTGGCGGCCGCAGGGGTCTGCTCAATCCCCCTTGGTGGCCGGATACCTGTACCCAGTACGGCCACTTGAAGACTTGGCGGGTGGATGAGTCCGGCACCTTTCTGGACGGCGAGTGGATCTCGCCCGTGCGGCTGTCCGATTTGCGTTTGGGTGAGGGCGATACCATCAACCTTCGCATCGGTGTGGCGGAAAATGCGGCCAATCAAGGCGGCGTCAACCTGTTTGGCGAAAAGTTTGGCGACCACGCGCAGCACATCATGCTTCGCCTGGCACATCGGGCATGATCCTACAGCAATGATGGAACAAAGCACCAGCATCGCAGAAGTGACAAAAATCTACTCGTGAAATGTGCTTGACATTGGGTCTGCGTCTCTGTATGATGTGAATGATTTCTGTACACAAGCTTGCGTTTGTGGCTTTGTTATGTGCAGAAATATTGGAATGATTACCGATAAAGCACAAAAATTCTGGAGGTTTGACATGCAGAGCATACCGCGCCCCGAGCATCCCCGTCCGGACTTTGAACGGGATCAGTGGTTCAATCTCAACGGAACCTGGCAGTTCGCCTTCGACGACCAGGACCAGGGTCGCGCTCAAGGTTGGCACAAGCCCGGCCATGCGTTGGGCAGTCAAATTGTGGTGCCCTTCTGCTTCCAATCGCCCATGAGCGGCGTGCATGACCTGCATACCCATCCCATCCTGTGGTACCGCCGCAGCTTCACCGTGCCTGGCGGCATGGCGGGCAAGCGGATTTTGTTGACCTTTGGGGCGGTGGACTTCGCCTGCCAGGTGTTTGTCAACGGCCAAATGGTTGGCACCCATCGCGGTGGTTACACGCCCTTTGACCTGGACATCACAGACGCCCTCATCGGCGGCGAAAACGATCTGTGCCTGCGCGTGGAGGATCAGCCCGATGTCACCCAGCCCAGGGGCAAGCAATACTGGCACGAGGGTGTCATGGGCTGCTGGTATACCCCCACGTCCGGCATCTGGCAGACCGTGTATCTGCAGGCGGTGGGCACCAACCACGTCCAGCGGGTGCGCATCACCCCGGACATCGATCGCCGTATGGCCCGGGTGGAGCTGACCCTTGCGCGTGCACCCCAAGCGGGCACCCTGGTCAAGGCGCAGCTCACCTTCCAGGATGCGCCGGTGCGCACCATGACCCTGGACATCTGCGAGCGGGTTTCCACCTTCACCCTGGATGTGACCGAACCCCACAAGGTGGACGAGGTGCACCATTGGTCGCCGGATCGTCCCAACCTGTACGATCTGCGCCTGACCATCACCGCGCCGGACGGTGCCGAGCTGGACGCTTTCAAGACCTACTTCGGTATGCGCAAAGTGTGCCTGCACAACGGTTGGGTGCTGCTCAACAACCGCCCGCTCTATCAGCGCTTGGTGTTGGATCAGGGCTATTGGGTAGAGTCGCTGCTGACCCCGCCGTCGGACGAAGCCATTCAGGCTGACATCCGTTACGCGAAGGAGTACGGCTTCAACGGGGCCCGCAAGCATCAAAAGCTGGAGGATCCCCGCTTTTACTACTGGGCCGACAAACTGGGCCTGCTGGTCTGGGGCGAAGTGCCCAGCCCGTACCATTATGCTGCGGAGACAGTCCACAACGTCACCGACACGCTGATGGACTTCATTGACCGCGATTATAACCACCCCAGCCTGATCACCTGGGTGCCGCTTAACGAGTCCTGGGGCGTGCGCAACATCGCCCACGATCCGCAGCAGCAGGACTTTGGCCGGGCTATGTATCATCTGTGCAAGGGCATGGACCCCACCCGCCTGGTTTCCACCAA
>JAVBUS010000142.1:0-5723 GCA_031555125.1 Eubacteriales bacterium
AAGCATTCATCTCAAAGAAGGCGTACCATGCAAAAGCAGAGAAAGAAATCACGCCAACCAGGTGACGATATCACCCGCCAATTGGTGGAGTTAAGCCACGACATGCGCACGCCGCTGAGCATTATTTTGAGTACCGTGCAGTTGCTGGAGGATCGCGGAGATCCCCAAAACGAGCGTGAGCTGGCCCAGATCCGCCGCAATGCCCACCAATTGCAGCGCCTGATCGGCAATATCATTGACACGGCCAGAATTGACGCGGGTCGTTTGCAAATGCATATGCATCCCCTGGAACTCATCGCCTGGCTCCGGGAGGTGACGTTGGCTTGCGCGCCCTATGCGCAGTACAAGGGTGTGGAGTTTAGCTTTGCCGCAAACTGCGATGCCCTCTGGGTGCGGTGTGACCCGGTAAAGCTGGAGCGATGCGTGCTCAATCTGGTGGCCAATGCGGTCCGCCACACCGACGCCGGCGGCCTGATCTGCCTATCTGCGGAGCATGCGCCCCCTCTTGCGCTCATCAGCGTATCCGACAATGGGTCAGGCATAGACAAGCGCAAGCAGCGCACCCTGTTCCGGCGCTTCGGCAGTCTCCAAGACGGAAGCAAGTCGGGGGTGGGGTTGGGCCTGTCGCTGGTCAAGAGCTTCGTGGAGGCCATGGGCGGCTGCATCGAAGTGGAGAGCGAGCTGGGGGAAGGCACCTGCGCACGCCTGTCGCTGCCCGCCGTGGAGAAGCCGGAGGCCGGAGAAGAGGGGTTTGTACCCTATAGCGGCGCACCCGGCGTGGAGGTGGAGTTGGCAGAGCTTATGCGTCCCACGGAGTAACACGACGCCCCATTTGATTGGACATATATCACGCGGATCTTTTGCCGGCTGTCGTTGTCGCGGCTCAGGCAGCGTATCTGCCGGCAACGCCACCTTCGGGCGCCTAGTGCCCCGCCAAGTCGGTTAGCAGCCATAGCACGGCGTCTTGAACCGCCATGCTGCGTCATGTCCTCCCTTTTGCAGCGCTGCTACGCGCGTCGGCCATTCTTTGCCTGGCGGTTCTATCTGCTCGTGAAGCAGCCACTTCCTGACTTGCCGGGGCACTAGCCAGGCGATAAAATCCCTTGCGATCTATTGCGCAAAATCATGCGAGGAATGATGAAAGGCGAGCTTGGCGGCTTATTTTGGTGAGCCTTGTGTGACTTCCACATTCCTTCCACCCATGGTATAATACATTCTGTACACAGGCGAAAGCGGAGGGACGGCATGCGAAGAATATGGCGAGACGCGAATCTACGATGCACCGCGCTGGTGCTGTGCTGGCAATGCTTGTTCATGTTTTGTCAGTACTTCGTGGGCAAGGGTCATGCCTATGGCTGGGTGGAGAATCTGCTCCGCATCGCCCTGGTAATCACCATCGTGATGCAGGTGCCTGTCCAGCGGTTGTTCGCCAAGGAGCGGTGGGTGGCCACTGTGCTGTTGGCGGCACTGGCGGCGGTATGCACAGTACGGTATAATATGATACGATACGCCCCCGCGCGGACCATTGCCTACGGAATCCTGTTTTTGCGGGATGTGGCGGTGTATGGGCTGGTGATTCGCGGCCTGTGGGGGTTGACGGATGTCTGCGCCAAGCAGCGTTGCGCGGTGCCTATAGCTGACGCACGACACGTACTGGCTCGTTATGCCCCATTCATTGGCGTGTTTGTGGTGACGTTGGCCGGGTTGTGCGCCCAGTGGATGCTCAATCTTCCCTTCCGCAGCACCGACGACTTCCGGAATCAGTTGGGGCAGATTCGCTCCTTTCACTATACCGATATCCATGCCCTGGGGCACACCATCTTCTTAAAAATACTGCTGTCGGTTTGGTGGCATGGTGCGTTTGTGGTGCTGGTGCAAGTGCTGCTGGTGGCGTTGCTCAACGGACTGTTTGCCCAACATGTATGCCGAAAAGGCGCATCCTATAAAGTATACATCCTGCTCACCGCCGGGATGTTCTGCCTATTACCGGCCACCTTTTTCTTTTATCCGTGGAAGGATGCGCCCTACACGTTCGTGGTGGGGGTGGCAACGTACTACATCCTGCGCTCCCTGGACAAGGACTTTCGCCTGTCCTGGCTTCACGCGCTGGCCGTCGGGAGCAGCTTGGGCTGGATGATCCTGTTTCGTCAAAATGGCATAGTGCCCGCATTGGGCTGTCTGGGTTACTTCTTGTGGTACGCCCGGCGCAGCAAGGCCATGGGTCGGTTCGCGGCGCTGGCGGTGGCCATGGTGCTGTGGATTGGGGGCGTTAACTGGTACGGGTATGGCCCTCTCCAGGCGGCGTCGCCACCCAACGGGTACGAGCTGCAAGTGTTCGGCTCCGGCATCGCCGCTGTGGTGGCCAACGACGGCAACATCACCCCGGAGCAGGCGGCACGTATGGCGGAGATCCTGCCCGTGGATTTTATGCGGGAGACCTATACGCCTTGGGAAGGGCAGAAGCTGATCTGGGATACGGATTACTTCAAAGCCAATGATTTCCGCTTGTATCTGGCCGAGCACCGGGCCGAGGTGATCGGGCTATACTTCGAACTGCTGCCCGGTAACCTGTTGATCTGTTTGAAAGATTTTGTATACAATTCCTTCGAGGTGTGGAGCGTCTATTATCTGTACAGCAACGGTACGCTGATGCTGTTGCTCCTGGCACTGGCCATGGGTGCTTGGGGAGGGGCGCAGTGGAAGCGCCGCTGGGTGCTGCTGATGCCCATCGCGGCCAGCGCGGCCTCCATTGCCATTTCCACCATCACCAACGAAATGCGATATTTGTTGCCGACGTATACGCTGTTTGTGCCGCTTGCCATGGCGATCCTGTATGGGCGAGAGCCCGATGCGAAGGAGCCGGAACAAGCGGTCTGAAGGGGGATAAGCATGAAGAAAAACCTGGGGAAACGCGTACGTACCGGTGCCCTGTGCGGAATGCTGGCAGTGACGCTGGCCCTTGCGGGCGTGCGGATGCAAGGCACGTGGCAGGCCATGGCCGGCGATGCTGCGCAAGCCACGCTCGCCACGGAGGGATTGACTCCTGCGCCCGGTGTGCTGCGGGTGCTATTGACCCGGATCCAGCAGACCCAGCGCCTGGATATTTCTTTGGATGGCGTGTACCGCATGGGGCCGTATGGCATGGCCTTTCAGCGGGGCAGCAAGCTGACGGTGCTGGCGGAGGCCGGTGGGCTTGTGGTGCACTATGGGGGCATGGCCCTGAAGGTGCCGGCTCTGATCCTGGTGCGCCACGCTACCCTGCAGCCGGGGGAGGAAAACGGCATTCGCTTTGGGGGCGAGGGTGGCAATCTTTACGGCGGCGATTTGGTGCTGTCCCCGGGCAAAGAAGGCGGGTTCCGCGCCGTGTTGCACATCCCCATGGAAGAGTATTTACTGGGCGTCGTGCCCTATGAGATGAGTGATTCCTTCCCCTTGGAGGCGCTAAAGGCGCAGGCCATCACCGCCCGTACCTATGCCCAGCGCAAGTTGGGCGGCGACCAAGACTATGACCTGGTGGACAATACCAACGACCAGGTGTACAAGGGCGCCAATGCCCGCAACGCCAAAGCGGCCCAGGCCATTGCCGAGACCGCCAATCTGTGCGCCTATATGGACGGCGCACTTGCGCGGTGCTATTACACCGCCAGCAATGGTGGGCAGACCGAACTGATGCAGATCGTGTGGCCCGACGGTGGCAAGGAACTGTTTGCGTTGCAGGATGATCCCTATGACGTACAAAACCCGGCCAGCGAGGTGCGGCGGGCTACGCTGCCCAAGGCTGTGCCGCGGACCGGACTGTACAACGAGGCCATGGATGCGCTGGTCCGTACTGCGGTCAGCGAGGCCGTGGAGGCCAAGGGCTACGACGGCGACGCGGCCAATATTCGCATCAGCGCCGTGGAGGCGGTGTCGGTGCATACACCTAAGAATCCGGAACCTTCGCGGCTGTACACCGTCCTTCGGTTAACGGTAAAGGTGGATGCCCGCAAGGCCATCGATTCCTCCACCATGGCCCCGACAGCGGCCCCTGCGACGCCCAAGCCCACAACTGCGGCGGCCGGTGTCACGGCGAAGCCCATCGTCACCATGCCGCCGGAGATCCCGGCGCCCCAATGGACATCAATGCAAGCGGTGCCGGATTCCATTACGGTGGATCTGCCCATCTTCCCCCAGCTGGAAGAAGCATTGGGGTTGTCCATCAACGGCAGCGAAAACGAGCTGATCACCGTGGTGGAGCAGGCTGATGCCTTTGTCCTGGAATCCAGACGGTTTGGCCATGGTGTGGGCATGAGCCAGCGCGGTGCCCAGCAAATGGCGAACCAAGAGGGCTGGAATTATGTAAAGATTCTGCAATTCTATTATCCGGGCATGCTGCTGCAACAGGTGGCCGCCACGGAGGTGGCCTTGCCCCAACTGGAGATTCCGCTGCTGACCACGCCGGGTCCGGCCCCTACCACGGCGCCTCGGCCTACCCTGATGCCGGTGACGTTGCAACCGGAAGAGGGGCAGTGGCGCGGGAAGGTGGCCAGCATTGCGGCAGATTCCTGGCTCAACCTGCGGGATGCCCCCAACTCCCAGGGCAAGGTGCTGCACACGCTGTACCTGGATCAACTCCTGCTGGTGGTGGAGGAACTGCCGGATGGGTGGCTAAAGGTCAAGACGGACGTCATCGAGGGATACGTGATGGCCGAGTTTGTGCTCAAGGACGAGGCGGCACAGTAGGGGACCAGAGAGCGATACAGCAAAACCGGCCTTCTCCGCTGTGAGATAGGCCGGTTTTCGTTCGTGTATCTGCCCTTGATCAAACCCTCAGTGCTTTTTGCCTATAGGCGGCGGCACATCGTCCACATGCTTGTTGGCCTCCACCACCTCGCTGTCGTGTTTGATATTGCCGATTTCCCAATGGATCAGGAAATTGAGCACGCCGCGCAGAATGATGATGGCGCCCACGGTCAGGATCTCGTTCCAGTCCCGGGCCACCACGGTGCGCAAAATCTCGCCACCCAGCTTAAACTCCAATGCCAGGGCCATGCTCTGGGCCAAATCCAGCCGCACATTGGAATGGCGCGTAAAGTACGCGACAAAGGCCTTTACCGCGCCGATGACCAGTACCACCACGCCCATGATCTCCAGCACGTGGGTGATCATGTTGATGACCTGGGCAAAGACCAACTCAAAATCGTGCATGAAGCCGGTAAGACCGGAGGCGGCATGGGTGGAAGTCTCTACAAATGAGGCAAGAAATGCGTGCATAATAAGTGCTCCCTTACTGTGTATAATAATGAAGGGGAATGGGGCATGGTTTTTTGTGCACACATAGTATAACAGTCCGCGGTTCGATTTGCAAACGGAACAAAGTTTTCCAGAGAAGACAGCACAAGCATCAGATCAAGAGAAAACCGGAGATTTGGCGAGAATGGGAGATGTAATCGCACTTGACGCGCATCAAAGGCCTACTCCCGGCACAAAGCGGGGTGTGCATGGCTTGCATTCCGCGCTGTAAGGGTGTATTGTACATGAGATGATTTACGCGATCGCAATCACATCCGCCATGCTGATGGTAGCCCTTCAAGGATCGCTGACCCGTGCGCTGTCAAAGGCCGACACGGGGGCGAAACGCGGACTGCTGTTGGGCATCAAGCTTCCCCTCTGGGTGGGGTTTTTTATTGCCCTGACGCTGGGTGGAACAGCTTGCCTGCTCACCGGCGGCGCGGTAGCCAGCG
>JAVBUS010000254.1:0-8922 GCA_031555125.1 Eubacteriales bacterium
TGATGCTTCACGCGTATCGCATTACCTTTGCGCAGCCTACCACGGGGCAGCCTATCACCGTGACGGCACCCTTACCAGACGGTTTTTTGAAGAATATGGCGCATTTGGCGCAGGTTGCCGGGGAATCTTTCGATCCGGAACGGATCACGCATGAATTGAATAAGGCCAGCGAATCCTTTTGAGCGAAAGCGCAAAAGGATTCCTTCTTTTCGTCGGGAAAATCTGCCCGGATGGGTGCTTGTGGCACGGAGACAATACTGTCGTAAAGCCATTACGCCGAAAGGGAGCAACCATGACCAGAATGAATCGCTTGATCGGTCTGCCGGTGGTTTGTGGCGAAAAAAAGCTGGGCCGCGTCTGCGCGGTCATGCTTACCCGGGACGGCGGGCAGCTTTCAGGATTGATGGTACAGGGCGGTTTGCGGGGCGCGCGGTGGGTTCCGGCGGAATCCATCGTATGCCTGGGCACCCTGAGCATCCTGATCGCGCCCGGCGGCAGCAAAAAACCGGAGCAGCATCCCTTCCGATTGGGTCGGGTGTGCGATACCGGTGGGATGCGCCTGGGATGCGTTACCGATGCGCGTCTGGACGAACAGACCCTGGCGGTGGAGGCGCTGGAAATCACCTTTGGGCCGCTGGACGATCTGTTTGTTGGGCGGCGATGGGTGCAGGGCTTTACCATTCATCCGGGCAGCGGCGACATTGTGGTGCCCTATGTGCGCACCGATGCCGCCGCCAGAGAAGAGAGGGGGTAAAGGAATGCGGATGGCCACTTTTCGTGGGTTGGCGGCCGGAAGTGTACTGGGCATGGCGGTTGGTGCGAGCATGATGCTGATGCCCCAGGGGCGAAAGATGAAGCGCTTCATCGACAAGGGCGGCGCGACACTTAAAAAGCAAATGATGGGTATGATGAGCAAGTAATGGCCCGGCTATTTATCGCGGAGCATGGAGGCATGCTCCGCGATGAATCCGGTGGGAGGTAGCGATGGACACCCAGCCAGCCAAGCAAGGATGGGGAAAGCGGGCCAAATGGCTGCCGCTGGCGATAGCCTGCGCACTGGCCGCATGGTGGCTTCGGGACATGCTGTGGACGTTGCTATCCCAAGTGCTGTTGGGAACGGGACTGGCTTGTGCCATGGCCCCGCTGTGCAAGGTCTACGAGCGACGCCTGCCCCGCACGGCGGCGGCTCTGCTGTCCCTGCTTTCGCTGCTTGTCGGCGTCATCGCCCTGGTGACGTTGCTGTTGCCCCCCCTTATGGAACAGATCAACCTTTTATCCACCCAGTTGCCGCCCCTGATCGAGCAAGCGCAGGGATTTGCCCAGCGGATCGTAGAGCGGCTGGAGGATATGGGGCTGGAAGGTCTGATGAGCGGTGATGTGTTGCAGCGGGCGGGGCAATTCTCCGGTACCACACTGCAGGGTATGGCGCAACAGGCGGGAGGCATCGCTTCAGCCATAGCCAACCTGAGCCTGGCCATGGTGCTGGGCTTTTACTTCGTGCGCGATCGAGAGGTCTTTTTGCTTCGCATGACCATGTTGGTGCCCCTGGCCCATCGGCGCAGAGCCCTGTTGGCCGCTGCGGAAATGCGTCGGGAGGTGGGGGGCTACTTAAGGGGCCAATTACTGGTATCCCTGGCCATCGGCTTCCTGACTGCCATAGGGCTGCTGCTCATTGGCATGCCTGCCTGGCTGGCCCTGGGGGTGTGGATGTCGATCTTTGATCTGGTGCCCTACTTCGGACCTTTTTTGGGCGCCGTCCCGGTGTTGGTGTTCTCGCTGTCGGGCGGGTGGACACGGATTCTATGGGCCATGGGGGTGGTGATCCTGGCGCAACAGATCGAAAACAACCTGATTTCACCCCGGGTGATCGGGCAGAGTACCGGCCTGCATCCTGTGGTGGTGATCCTGGCCCTCTCTGCGGGGGGGACCTTGTGGGGGGTCTGGGGTATGCTCGTCGCCCTCCCGGTGGTGGTGGCCGTCAGGGGTGCGCTCCGGGTATTGCGCTATCGTGAAGAAATGGCGTAGCCCCGGGTGTGAATTTTGTGTATAATGAGTGCACACACCCTGTACGACGGAGGGATCTGGATGCGGCTACACGCCCATGGCAAGATCAATTGGACGCTGAATATCCTGGGCAAACGTCCGGATGGATATCACGAGATGGATATGCTGCTGCAGTCGGTCTCTTTATACGATGTCATCGCCCTTACCCCGGCGGATACCCTGACCATGGAGGTCGCCGGCGGCCGCCCTATGCGCACCGACGATCAGAACCTGGTGATGAAGGCGGCCCTTGCCCTGTCGGAGGCAGTGGGGACGAACCAAGGCGCTCATTTGGTGCTGGATAAGCGCATCCCTGTGGGCGCGGGCATGGGCGGCGGCAGCGCCGACGCGGCCGCGGTGCTGGTGGGGCTGAATGCGCTGTGGGGGCTTGGCTTGTCTATGGAGCGGCTGGCGGTTATCGGCAAGGGCATTGGCGCGGATGTGCCCTTCTGTGTCCGCGGCGGGTTGCAGCGGGCCCAGGGGATCGGGGAGGTTCTGACGCCGCTGCGGGTGCGGCGGTCATTCTGGTTGGTGGTGGTGCAGCCCTGCCGGGGACTGTCTACCAAGGATGTGTTCACTGCCTTGAGGGTGGATGAAATCGTAGCAGACCAGCGACCAGACAACGACGGTGCGGCGCGGGCACTGGCCAGGGGGGATCTGCAAGGGCTGTGCGGTGCCATGGGCAACGTATTAGAGCCGGTGGCGGCGGCGCTGCGGCCCGAGATCGGACAGTGCATCCGGCAGCTTACGGAGCAGGGTGCCATCAAGGCGATGATGACCGGCAGCGGCTCCGCAGTATTTGGTGTATTTGCGACCGCCAAGGAGGGCCGAGGCGCCATGCGCGAGATGCGGCGCCGGTATAAGGCGGTATGGATGGTGCGTACCGAGGAAGCCGGTGTGACCGTAGTCCCAGAGACGCCCAACACGGTCCAGCGATAAACTGCATATTTTTCCTAAATACGGCGACACTGTTACCATCTGGACAAGAAGGGAAGAGATGGTATGCGGAGACGTCGTTTTTACTGTGCTTTTTTCATTGGCTTATGCGCGGTGGTGGTGGGCGCACACATGGGCGTACAGCCCAAGGCGGTAGAGGCCGCCGTATGGGAGGGGCGGATGATCCGGCTCCACGTCGTCGCCAGCAGCGATAGCGAGCAGGACCAGCGTACCAAGCTGGCGGTACGGGACGCGCTGTTGCAACAGTTTGCGGATCAGCTGGCGGCCGATACGTATGAGGATGCCAAGGCTGCGGTGGAAGAACACCTGCCGGACATACAGCGGGTAGCCCTGGACACTGCTAGGGCACGGGGCGAGGCGGGGCCGGTGACTGTGGACTTTATGCCCATGAACTTTCCTACCCGCCGGTATGAAAACATGATTGTTCCCGCAGGGACGTATCAGGCGTTGCGGGTGGTGATCGGTGCCGGGCAAGGTGCCAACTGGTGGTGCGTCGTGTATCCGGACTTTTGCTTAACCGATGGGGACTGTGTGGCGACGCAGCAGGCCGCCCTGCCTTTAGAGGACGCGGAGCCGCTGGAGGTGCAGTACGAGTCGCTGCTGCTTCGATGGTGGCACGCGGTGTTTTCGTAAGGCTTAGAAAGGGGAGCGGGGCATGCAGCGCACAGGGGTCACTGCGACACAAAGGATACTGGTTGCCATCCTGGCGATTTGTTTGCTGTTGGGTGCCATTCTGGACAGCGTCGAGTGGACCCAGGCGGCGGTGAGCATCGCTTGGGGCGACCGTGGTGAGGACGTTTCCACGATCCAGCGCAAGCTGAAACAGTGGGGATACTATAGCGGTACTGTAGATGGAATCTATGGTCAGAGCACCTACAATGCGGTGGTGTCCTTTCAACGCAAGAACGGGCTCAAGGCCGATGGGGTTGTGGGAACTGCCACTGCCGCGGCCATGGGGGTGCAGTTATCGGGCGGAGGCACTCAGGCCGCCGTGCCGACCAGCGGGTACAATGGCAGCGAGGTGCAGCTGCTGGCCCGGCTGATCCATGGCGAGGCCCGGGGCGAGCCCTACACGGGGCAGGTAGGTGTGGGGGCGGTGGTGCTCAACCGGGTGCGCAGCTCCAGCTTTCCCAACACCATAGCCGGGGTGATTTATCAGCCGGGGGCCTTTGATGCGGTTGCGGATGGGCAGATCAACTTGACGCCCAACAATGATGCCCTGCGCGCGGCCCGGGATGCCATGAACGGCTGGGATCCTACAGGTGGCTGCTTGTACTACTATAACCCCAGCACGGCGACTAGCGACTGGATCTGGTCCCGCCAAGTGCAGCTGAGCATCGGTCGGCATAATTTTTCGATTTAGGAGGCGTGGCGATGGAGGCACCCAGACAGGGCAAGGGCTGGCACTGGGTTCGTACGCTGGCGGTGGGGATTCTGGTGGTCACCGCTGTCCTTTTGGGACTATGGGGCAATAGCCAGCGGGCAAAGACTCAGCAGCTCCGCGCAATGATTCAGGCCACCCAACAGCGAGCTATGCTGGAAGCTACCACCAAGCTGTCGGCGATCGAGGTGCGGCTGAACAAACTGCTGGTCTCCGCCAGTGCCACCCAGGGTGAAAAGCTGCTGGGCGAGGTCAAGCGCCAGGCGGAAGACGTACAAACCAACCTGTCGCAGGTTCCCTTGCGGCACCAAGCGGTGGCCGGCACCATCAAGTTTGTCAATCAATTGGGAGACTACGCGGGGGTGCTTTCGCAAAACGTGGTACAAGGCAGGCCGCTGTCCGACGAGGATCTGCGCCAACTGGAGACCATGCTGCAGCATTGCGCCTTGCTGAACCAACAGTTGCGCGGTGTGGAGGCAGATATTATGGGCGGAAAGGCCCTTGAAGAGGCGGAGCAGCTTTTTTGGCAGGATCCACAGCCCAACGCGCCGCCTTTGGAGAAGGCTGCCGGATCCGACAATGGCATCGAGTATCCTTCCCTGGTGTATGACGGGCCTTTCTCCGACGGCAAGCACCAGGGGCCAGCCCTGGCTTTGGCGGGACAACCGGAGATCACACGGGAGGACGCACAGCGCATCGCGCAGGAGTTCGTCGGTCCCGAGCGCATTCAACGGTGGGGGCAAGGTGTGGACACACAGGGGCTAATCCCAACCTATGGCGTGTCGCTGGTAACCGATGATGGGACCTTGAACGTACAGGTGACCAAGCAAGGGGGCCGGATTCTGTGGATCATGCCGGAGATGGCCGGGTACGGCGGTGGCTTGGACGTAGGGGAATGCGCCCTGAAGGGGTACGAGTTCCTGGCTTCCCGGGGCTATGGACACATGGAGCCCAACTATTGGCAGACCTATGATGGCATTGCGGTGATCAACTATGCCGCCGCCCAGGAGGGGGTGCTCTTGTACCCGGATCTCATCAAGGTGCAGGTGCGCATGGATACCGGAGCCGTGGTGGGGTGGGAGAGCAACAATTACCTGATGAACCATCGGGCCCGCACCCTGACGCGGCCAACGGTCACCGAGGAGCAGGCGGCCGAAATGGTCAGTACTCGCCTGAGCGTCGACCGGGCACGCCTGTGTGTTATTCCCACCGACACTGGCGAGGTGCTATGCTACGAGTTCGGTGGCACCTGGGCGGATCGATACTATCTGGTGTATATCGACGCCCAAACCCTGCAAGAGGTCAACATTCTGCAGATCATCGACACCGAAGGCGGAAAGCTCAGCGCGTAAGCAGGCAAGTTGACAAAGGGGAACAAAGTACGTATCATGGTCCCATTCATACTACTCCCCGCTTGATTGGACCCATATCACGCGGATATTCTGCCGACTGTCGTTGTCGCGGCTGCGTCAGCGTAGCTGCCGGTTACACCTCCTTGGGGCTCCTGGTGCCCCGACAAGTCAGCTGGCGGCCATTGCACGGCGTCTTGACCCGCCATGCTGCGTCATGTCCTTCCTTTCGTGGCGCTGCTACGCGCGGTCGGCCATTCCTTGCCACGGCTCAACCCGCTCGTGAAATGGCTAATTCCTGACTTACCGGGGAACTGGTATAATACTAAATCCAAATAGATGTACGCCGAGATCCAGCGGATATTTTACCGGCAGGGGTTGTCGCGCCTCGGTCAACGTAGCTGCCGGCTACGTCTCCCTCGGGCTCCTAGCCAGCCGAAAAAATCTCTCGCTTGCTCTTCGGCGAAATCTAATTAGAATTAGTATAAAACGCCAAAATCGGGCTGCGTCCCAAAGGAGAGAAATGGATACAAAAGAACGCATGTTTTGTCTGCGAGTCCGGTTCCGCTGCCATCAAGAGGATGGCACCGAAGAGGTCCAGGATATGCGCGCACTGGCTGCCTTGAGCGGAACGGCGCAAGCATTGATCAATATGGCGTATGCAGAGCCAGGCGAGGGGGCGGCCCGGGTGGTGCTGACGCTTGCGCCGGATGGTGCCGTGTTGCTCGACCGCCGGGGGGAAGTGACTTCCCATGCGCGATATCGCACCGGTGAAACCGATGCCGTGCGCTATGACTTCGGCGGGCAACGGATGAGCATACCCCTGACCGCCCAGGAAGTTATTTGGCAGATAGGTCCCCTAGGCGGTCAGGTGCTGCTGCGCTATGCCCTGACCCTGCAGGATGCTGCCCAACACCACACCGTGACCTATGCGCTGACGCCGGTGCCCGCCACCGGTCCGGCGCTGTTTTTGCAGGCACGGGATCTGTTGGTGGAGAGCCTGGGCCAGCGCTTCGGCTTTCTTCGCTGGGGGGATCGGGAGGACATGGGCGCGGCGCTGGTCACCGACGCGCCCAAAGTGGCTGCGATGCGAGGCATGGATGCCAGCCGGGCGATGGAAGACCTGATCGGCTGGGGATGGCGGGTAGAACAGACAGGGGGGCTGTGGTGGCTTAGCGCCCCCCAGGCGGCGCTTGCGCAGGCGCTGGCAAGCCGCCACACAGAACCGGAGGCTGGGCAAGGGTGGTCGCGGGATCCGGCCATAGCGGCCCTCCAGGCGCTATGCGGGGCCTTGCTCCGGCAACCATGCCCCGTCGGCCCGGTATCGCCGGAGGCAGCCGCCATGGTGCAGGTGGCCTGGCGTGCCACAGCGGGCACCTTGGAACAGGTGACAACCTGGGCGGCACAACTTACCGTTTCCCTGGCCCAGGGCATGCGGCAGGGAGCGGTAGCGGGACAGTATGCATGTGGGGTGCAACTGCAGGGATGGCTGAAGGACAGGCAGGCGGACGTGCCCCGAGAAGCCTTGTGCAGCCACATTCCCTAGTGGTATGCAGTAAATAGACCGCTAGAAGTTGCAGAAAAGGCGAAAAAACACCTTGACAGTGCAGGTGCATCGTCATACAATAACATCTGTTGTTTATGGAGGCGAGGAACAGGACGAGAGAGGAGCGGAGCATGAAGTACGTATTTGTGACGGGCGGCGTTGTATCTTCATTGGGGAAAGGTATCACCGCATCATCGCTGGGCAGGCTGCTCAAGGCGCGTGGCTTCAAGATTTCGATGCAAAAGATGGATCCCTACCTTAATATGGATCCAGGGTTGTTGAGTCCGCTCCAGCATGGCGAGGCCTTCATCACCGATGACGGCGTGGCTGCCGACCTCGATTTGGGCCACTACGAGCGCTTTACCGATTGCACACTGCGCGGTGAAGCCAGCGTGACCACCGGAAAAATCCATGCCGCCATCATGCGTCGCGAGCTTGCGGGCGAATATCGCGGGGGCACTATCCAAGTCATCCCTCATGTCACCAACGAGATCAAGGAGCGCATCCAAACCGTGGCCCGCAACGCGGGTGCTGACGTAGCCATTGTAGAGATTGGCGGTACCGTCGGCGACATGGAGGGTGCGCCTTATTTAGAAGCGATCCGCCAACTGCGGTGGGAAGTGGGCGGAGAGAATTGCTGCTTTATCCACGTGACGCTGCTGCCCTATATCCGGGCCGCCGGGGAGCTGAAGACGAAGCCCACCCAGCACTCCGTCATGCAGCTGCGTTCAATCGGCATTCAGCCCGATGTGCTGGTTTGCCGCACGGAACAAGAGATTCCCCAGGAGATGAAGGACAAAATCGCTTTGTTCTGCAACGTCACTGCCGGTGCAGTGGTGCAGAACATGGACGCCGAGTGTCTGTATGCCGTGCCCCTGATGCTGGAAAAAGAGGGACTGTCCAAGGCGGTGCTCCGGGTGCTCAAATTGGAAGCGCCCGAGCCGGATCTGGCCGTTTGGGAGAACATTGCCTCCCGCTTTGTGCATCCCACCCATCACTTGCGCGTGGCCTTGGTAGGCAAATACGTGGACCTGCATGATGCGTACCTAAGCGTGGTCGAGGCATTGACCCATGCGGGTATTGCCCACTGCGCGGGACTGGAGATCGATTGGGTACAGTCCGGGGAGCTTACCTCCGCGAATATCCAGGAGCGTTTGGGCGGTGCGGACGCCATCGTGCTGCCCGGTGGATATGGCGAACGTGGGGCGGAAGGCATCATCCTGGCCGCTAAGTTTGCCCGGGAAAAGAATGTGCCGTGCCTGGCCATTGGGTTTGGCATGCAGCTGATGGTGGTGGAAGCCGCCCGCAGTCTGGCAGGCATCGCCGGGGCCCATTCGTTGGAAGTGTCGGCCTCCACGCCCCATCCCGTGGTGTATGTGCCCGATGAGCGCATCGCCCTGGCCCGGGCACGCACAGGATCCCGCAACGGTGCCCAGCAGGTGGAACTGGCGCCGGATAGCCGCATTGCGGGGATTTATGGCACCGCTGAGATCAGCGAGCGCCACGGCAACCGGTACGAAGTCAGCCCGGCCTATGTGGACAACATCGCTGCGGCAGGGCTTTGCTTCGCTGGGCGCGAGACGACCCACGGTTATGTGGAGACCGTGGAGGTACCGGATCATCGGTACTACATCGGCGTCATCTAT
>JAVBUS010000136.1:0-11779 GCA_031555125.1 Eubacteriales bacterium
CCTTGTCTTGGTACCGCTTGTACAGCGCCTCCAGCGCCTCATACTGCGGTGTCAGACCGCACTTGGTGGCCGTGTTCACGATCAGCAGCACCTTGTCCTTGTAGGTCTCCAGCTTTACATCGTTGCCCTTGTTGTCCTTTACGGTGAAATCATAGACTGTCATATTCGTTCTCCTCCTAATCATAATGGTCATACGAAACCGCCTGTTCAAACAGCATGGCGCCGGCTTTCTGCTTCCTCACATCTGGCCCAGTAGCTTGTACAGCAGTGCATACAGTGTTTTTGCTTCCTGGGAATTTAAGCGGATACACTGTCCGATGGCCGCAGGAATCGCAAGCGCCTTTTCGCGTAGCGCCTCGCCCGCCTCGGTGAGGGTGACGATCAGGCTACGCTCGTCCTCCTGGGAGCGCTGGCGCGTGACAAACCCCTGCCCCTCCAGCTTTTTCAACAGCGGCGTCAGCGTGCCGGAGTCCAGATACAGTTTTTCGCCCAGCTGCTTAACCGATAATTGCCTGTGTTCCCACATGAGCATCATGGTGACGTATTGGGTGTAGGTCAGACCCATATCGTCAAGCAACGGCGTATACAGCTTTACCACGCTCCGCGCCGCCGCGTACAGCGGGAAGCACAGTTGGCTTTCGAGTTTTAGCGGATCCAATCATGCACCTCCTGTCACTTCATGGGCAAGTGTAGCATAGAAGCAAAATATAATCAAGTAAAATTTAATTGAGTAAAATGCAAATCGATTTTGTGTGGCGGACGTATTGACGCGCAAGGTATAATGGGTGCAAGCAGCGCCGGGGAGGGGATGCCGTATGCGCATCGGATACGCCTGCCTCACCTTAGGGACGTCCCACACAGGCTATCGCAGCGCGTCACGTGTGGGGACATTGCAATGACAAGGCGGACGCAGGCGAGCGGGGTGGGTTCTGGGCGGTTGATCCTGGGCGTACGCACAGGCATTCGCGCAGCCGGGGTGCTGTGAAGCGGGCGCTATGGCGGCTCGCCGAACAATATGACGATGCCTATCAGCAAACCAGCCTGTTTTCTGCCCATGAGGCATGCGAGGTGGAGGATATGACATTTGACGAACTGCTCAAGCAACTAGCTGCGCCCGCCCGCCGTGCGCTTTTGGCAAAGGACGTAACCGACCTGGAGACCCTGTCGCGACATGACGAGGCCGAGATCGCCAAGTGGCACGGCATCGGCAAACGCGCCATGGAGCCCATCCGATGCGCACTGCGCGCAGGTGCGAATGATGAGCCCCAGCGGGTGGAGCAAATCATACGGCGCGTGGTCGATGCGTTGCGCGTGGGCGGCGTCTGCGGTGTGGTGCTGGGTGGCTCCCGGGCGCGGGGGACGCAGGTCGAAGGCTCGGACATCGACATCGGCATCTATTATGACGGCGCCCTAGACGACGCAAGTATGCAAGCCGCCGCCAGCGGGTTGGACGACCGGCATCGCGAAAATCTGATCTCGCCGCCCGGCGGATGGGGGCCATGGGTCAACGCGGGCGGATGGCTGGTGGTGGATGGTATGCACGTGGATCTGATTCTGCGCGACATCCGTCGCGTGGAGGTTGTGGTGGGGGACTGTGTCTCGGGCGATGTGTCCGCCCACTATCAACCCGGGCATCCTCACGCGTTCATCAACGCCATGTACCTGGGGGAAGTGGCGGTTTGCCGTGTGCTGTACGATCCGGATGGGCGGATCGAGGATTTGAAGAAACAGGCACATCCGTATCCGCCAAAGATGAAGAACGCGATGTTGAACCTGTTTGGATTTGAAACCGGGTTTTCGCTGGAGCTGGCGCGAAGGTACGCAGGATCGGGCGACATCTACTATGTGACCGCCCACCTCGTGCGCTGCGTCTCGGCGCTGAATCAGGTGCTGTTTGCGCGGAACGGGCAGTACTGCATCAACGAAAAGCGAGCGGTGGCCGCTATCGGTGGGTTCCCCTTGGCTCCGGTAGCTTATCAAAGCCGGGTGGAAGCCGTGTTCGCGCTGCTGGGGCACGATGCGGAAAAGGCGCTGGACATGCTCGGGGCACTGTGCGAAGAGGCCGGGATCGGTGCTGTGTCGCTTGAATCCAGCGGTGACGTTGACGCGGATGCGGGTATACGGATGGCAGAATGATTGGAGGGACGTTGATCATGAAATTTGATGAAGCGATGCAGGCACTGAGCGAACAGGGCACCGAGCAGAACCGTCGCATCTTTCGGAACCATGGCGCACGGGAGCCGCTGTTTGGCGTGTCCATCGCAGCCTTGGGGGCGCTGACCAAGCGCATCAAAAAGGATCAGCCGTTGGCGGAGGGGCTCTATGCCAGCGGCGTATACGACGCGATGTATCTGGCCACTATGATCGCGGATCCGGCCCAAATGTCCGAATCGGACTTTGAACGATGGATGGACGGTGCGTATTGCCACGGGCTGTCGGACGCAGTGGCCGGGGTGTTGTCGGAATCAGAAGTGGCGGAAGGCATTGCGGATCGCTGGATTCAAAGCGGCGAGGAACTGCGCATGGCGGCGGGGTGGACGTGCTACGACTGGCTGCTGTGTACGCGTCCGGATGGTGCATTCGATCAGGAGAAACTCAGCGCCATGCTATATGCGGTCGAGGACGGCATCCACAGGCAACCCAACTGGACCCGCTACGCCATGAACAATTTCATCATCGCGCTGGGCATATCCTATGTGCCGTTGCATGCGCAGGCTTTGCGGGCGGCAGAGGTGGTCGGGAAGGTCACTGTCAACATGGGAAAGACCAGTTGCAAAACGCCGCTGGCCTCCGCGTACATACAAAAGGCGGTCACGCAAGGACGCTTGGGGTACAAGCGAAAGAGCAAACGGTGCTGATCGGGAGCGGATGCAAATCACAGATAAGCGTCTAGTGCAACAGCGCACAAATCGGGCAGTCGTGCACAGGGATCTTTTCGTGCTGCACAATGTCGCGCTTCCGGTCGCCGTGGCGCTGCCACGGCTTCCTACAGGCTCCACGAGCAGCGCGAAAATCTCTCGCGTGGCCAACGACTCGCCTTTGTGCGGTGTTACCCTAGCGGATCGCAAGATGGCGGTCTAGCGCACGCGGATTGGGAGGGGAAATCTAATTGGAATTAGTATAATATACATTCACTTCACTGACATGATAACAAAAACCGCTCAAAGGCTCAAATCCTCTAAGCGGTTTTCCAATTGGCGTACCTGATAGGATTCGAACCTACGACCTTCAGAGTCGGAGTCTGACACTCTATCCAGCTGAGCTACAGGTACAAAACGCATTCCCTAGTATACCATAGGATCGCTGATTGTAAAGTGCTTTTTGAGATTGTGGGGGAAAAATGGGCAGAAAAAAGGCCGCCGTGCTGTGTTGCGCGGCGGCCTTTCTTGATTACAGTTCTTCGGCAACCTCCGCCGTAGACTCGGTTTCCGTGGCGGAGATCTCCGCCCAGGCAACACGATGATCCGCCAAATCCGTGACCTTGATATGCAGCCCAGCAATTTCCAACTCCGGGGTAGCCCCATCGTCCGGGATGGCATTCATCTGGGCAAAGATCATACCGCCCAAGGTGTCATAGTCTCCCTCGGGAAAGGAGACGCCCAGCGCATCGGAGAGGCTGTCAATGGCCATGCCGCCATTGACGCGCCAGCGGTGCTCGTCCAGGGTTAGGATGTCTGGATCCTCTAAGTCGTGCTCGTCCTCGATCTGCCCGACGATAGCCTCCAGCAGATCCTCCATGGATACCACGCCGCTGGTGCCGCCGTACTCATCCACCACCACAGCCAAATGATTCTTGGTGCGCTTCATTTCGCGCAGTAACGCATCGGCCTGGGCGGTCTCGGGCACGAAGTAGGCATTGCGCAGCAAGGTGCGCAGGGGTTGGGGGTTGGGGGCGCGCTTATTACAGAAGAAGTCGCGTACATGCAAGATGCCCACGATGCTGTCGATATCCTCATCGCATACGGGATAACGGGAATGGGTGGTGTGCACGATGGTTTGCTCCCAAGTAGATTCGTCGTCCTCCAGCCAAAGTACCGTCACGTCGGTGCGGTGGGTCATGAGCTCCACGGCGGTCCTGCTGCCCAGGGCCAGCACATTGTCGATCATTTCGCCTTCCACCGGATCGATGCTGCCGGTTTCTTCGCCCAAGTCGAGCATCATGCGGATCTCTTCTTCGGTGACGTTGTTGTCCTTTGCATTGGGGTCGATGCCGAACAGACGCAGCACCAGGTTGGTGGACTGGGTGAGCAACCAAACAACGGGAGCGGCCACCTTGGCCAATATATAGATCACATGAGAAACCGCCAGGCCGATCTGCTCCGCCTTTTGCATGGCCACACGCTTGGGCACCAACTCGCCCAATACCAGGGTGAAGAAGGAAAGGACCAACGTGATCAGAATGACCGACAGGGTATGCAGGGTGGCAGGAGCAGTTTTTACGCCCCAACCCACCAGCAAGGCAACCAGTTTATTGGCGAAGTTGCTGGCGGCGAATGCGCTGCTCAGGAAGCCCGCGAGCGTAATGCCCACCTGGATGGTGGCCAGGAAGCGTGCAGGCTCGCTGGTCAGCGAGAGCAGCCGCACGGCATTCTTTTTGCCGGAGTCGGCGATCTTGCGCAGTTTGTTCTCGTTGATGGAGAGCACGGCGATCTCCGTGCAGGCGAAGAATGCGTTGAGTAGGATCAAAAACAGTTGCAATAGCAGTTGCATAGGTAAGGGGTCGTCCACGAATTCATCTTCCTTTCAATCGCTGGGGATGGTTATCTGCGAATACAGAAAGCGGCCGGTCTATCACGCTGCGTCATGGGAACGCAGTGTTTACCCGCCTCCTGCATCTATCATACACCAAATGGGCAGAATTTACAAGCCAAACATGGTGTTTCGGCCTACGGGGCTTGGATGGCACTGGACGCGGAGCGCATGGGCGGTGTATACTACACACAAGGAGCGGCCGTGGCGCCGTACCAAGGGGGGAACGTTTTGAAGTACCTGCGCCGTTTTTTGTGGTTCATTACCTCGCGTTTGTTTTGGGTGACGGTGATTTCCGGCGTGTTAATCGTGGCGTTTTATCTGTCGATGAACACGGCGAATATCTATATTTTGCTCCAGGACGGCTTGGATGCCCGTGCGGGCATTGTGCTGATGCAAAAGAGCCCCTCGGAGTTGACCAAGTTCTATTTGCGTCAGTTTTTAGAGAATGACCGGGTGGTTCAGGTCGGTATGTCGGACAAGTCCCCCTACGCTGCCTATGACATCCGGGGCTATGAACACAGCACCAAAATCGAGTCCATTTGGGCCTGGCCTTGGGACGACAAGGGCACGGCGGTAGTGGTGGAGGATGTGCCCCGGATCGATGGCAAAGTCAAGGCGTCCAAGCGGGATGCTGCCGTGGCCGCAGGGGGAGAGGCGGCGCTCGATCCGCCCGCGTGGCAACGCGCACGCTACGAGGTGACCCTGGCACGGGAACATGGCCGCTGGAAGATCTCCAGCATGCAGATGCTGGAGGCGATTCCAAAGTAATGGTTGCGAAGATCGGAGATGTAACGATCCAAAGCGGGGCGGTGCTCGCGCCAATGGCTGGCGTGACCGACGCCCCTTTTCGTTTGCTTTGTCGGGAGCAGGGCGCTGTGCTTACCGTCACCGAGATGATCAGCGCGAAAGGGACCCTGTGTGCACCGCCGGACAACCGCGCCCAGCGGGACCTGTTGT
Source organism: Eubacteriales bacterium (assembly GCA_031555125.1). Lineage (GTDB taxonomy): Bacteria > Bacillota > Clostridia > Christensenellales > Aristaeellaceae > WQXF01. The sequence continues at coordinate 5,710 of JAVBUS010000136.1, forward strand.
GGACGCTGCCGGGGTCCGGCCCTACGGCACTGCAGATTTTTGGCAACGATCCCGTCACCATGGTGGAGGCGGCAAAGCGTTTGACGGCCCGGCAGCATTTTTGCCTGGTGGACATCAACATGGGTTGTCCGGCGCCCAAGATCGTGCGGGAGGGGGCTGGCAGCGCACTGTTAAGGGAGCCACTGCTGGCGGCCCGCATCATCGAAGCCCTGGCCGGGGCCCTGCCTATCCCTGTTACAGTAAAGATGCGTATAGGCTGGGAACTGGGCGAGGATGTGGCCGTACCCTTTGCCCGCATGGCCCAGGAGAGCGGTGCGGCAGCGGTGACGGTGCATGGCCGCACCCGAACGCAGTTTTATGCGGGGGCGGCCGACTGGGCCGCAGTGGCGGCGGTCAAGGCGGTGCTCCGGATTCCTGTACTGGGCAACGGTGACATCGACAGCCCGGAGGACGCCCTGGCACGCGTGGCGCAAACCGGCTGTGACGGCGTGATGGTGGGCAGGGGGGCCATGGGCAATCCGTGGCTGTTTGCCCAGATTGCGACAGCCATGCGCGGGGAAACCATGGATCCGCCCGGCCTTCCCCAACGGATGGAGACTGCAGCCCGCCACCTGCGGATGATGGTTGATTGGAAAGGCGCTCACGCGGCGGTGCCGGAAATGCGCAAGCATATCGGCTGGTACATCAAAGGACTGCCCGGCGCAGCAAGCATCCGGGCAGCCGTAAACCATATGCAGAGCATGGAAGACATGCTTGATTGTTTGACCCGTATCGGGACGGAAACGGTGACACCGAAGTAGGGAATACGCAAGCCTCCCCACCCGGTACGGTGGCGGTCCGTGGTGCGCCCGGCGTGGCTAAGGTGGAACATGGCCAGGGCGACCCAAAGCCCTGGTTGCTCCTCACGGGGAGCGAAGCCTCTTCCTTTTGGGTGGAATGTCGCCCGCACGGGCGACCAAAGGGCTTTGCGATCGCCCTTTGGAATCCTTCGCAGCGCAACTGCATTGGTTTTCAGTGCATGAGAATGGAGAGGCGTTCGCACAGTCGAACCTTCCGCGAATTGTTGCGTGCGTACTACGCATGTGGTACAATGTCGCAATGGAAAACGCCTATGGTTGGACCGGGGCCAGCTCCGTTTGGAGTAGTTCGATGGCGTTGCGCAGATCCTGATAGGTACTGGCCAGCACTTGCCCTTTTTCCATCCGGGTGTTCCCTTCGTCCAGGTAGGCAATGCAGGCGCTGATGGTGGCTTCATTGACCATGGGGCTGCCGAGTAAAGCGTTGCACAGGTCATTGACAGTGCGGATGGCGTATATGTGCTGACGCACAGCGGCCAATTGGGCCGGGGCACGGGAACCGCTGGTCTGGGTCAGAGCATAGGCGCCGCTCTGCGCGGCGTGGACCTCACTCTGGATGCGGTTGAGCAGCGTGGCGCGGGTGTTACCGCCGGATTTAGTGGCCCGGGTATAGGCGATACCCAAGCCGACACTGACGATGATCAATGCCAGCACGAGTAGTAGCAGAAAGGTCTGCGGCAAGCGTGAGTTGGATGAGCGCGTGGAGGCTCCATACCGATACATAAGCATCCTCCTTTGTGTTCGATAAAAACGACGAATGCACAGATTATACCATAAGGTGGCGCGCTGGTAAAGCCGGGCGCAGCAAACCGATGAAGGGGAGAGCGTCGTGAAGAAAAGTCAGGAAATGCTCGCGGATGCCTTTGGGAGCAACGTATTCTCGGATTTTGTGATGCGGTTGCGCCTGCCTCAAAATGTCTACGAGGCGTTGCACCGCACCATCGACGAGGGCGTTGCGCTGGATGCCGCCACTGCCGAGGTGATCGCCGCAGCCATGAAGGAATGGGCGGTGGAGCGTGGCGCAACCCACTATACGCATTGGTTCCAGCCTTTGAATGGGCAAGCGGCGGAAAAGCAGGAGGCCTTCATCGCGCCCCAGAAGCAGGGGCATGTGATCATGGAGTTCTCCGGCAAGTCGTTGATCCGGGGCGAGGCCGATGCGTCCAGCTTTCCCAGCGGAGGACTTCGCGAGGTGTTCGAGGCCCGGGGCTACACGACATGGGACTGCACGGCGCCCGCCTTCCTGCGGGAGGATCCGGAGGGCATCATTGCCCTGTGCATCCCTACCGCGTTTTGCTCGTTTACCGGCGAAGCGCTGGACACCCGCACACCGCTTTTGCGCGCGGGGGAGGCTTTGTCCAAACAGGCCACACGCGTGCTGCGGGCGCTGGGGGACACCCAAACCCGCCGGGTGTACGCCAATGTGGGCCTGGAGCAGGAGTATTTTTTAATCGATCGCGACCTGTATCGCAAGCGTGCCGACCTGATCTATGCCGGGCGTACCCTCTTTGGCGCCAAGCCCCCCAAGGGGCAGGAGATGAGTGATCAGTATTATGCCGCTATTCGTCAGCGAGTATCCGGTTTTATGGCCGAGCTCAACCAGGAACTGTGGAAGCTGGGGGTCGCGGCCAAGACCCAGCATAACGAGGCCGCTCCCGCCCAGCATGAGGTGGTGGTGGTCTATGACCATGCTGTGGCGGCCTGTGACCAGAACCAACTGACCATGATGCTTCTGCGCAAGGTAGCGGCGCGCCGCAACATGGCGGCTCTGCTGCACGAAAAGCCCTTTGATGGCATCAGCGGCAGCGGAAAGCACAACAACTGGTCCCTATGCACCGACGGTGGCGAGAATCTGCTGGAGCCCGGGAAATCGCCGGAAAGCAACCTGCGGTTCCGTTTGTTCTTTCTGGCCATCATCGCGGCGGTGGACCGGTTCCCGGGGCTGCTGCGCATGGTGTGTGCCAGCGCCAGCAACGATTGCCGTCTGGGGGGGCACGAGGCGCCTACCGCGCTGATCTCGGTGTATATCGGCGCCCAGTTGGAGCGGATGCTGGCCCACGAGACCGCGCCGGAGGGTGTGCCTGCTATCCATAGCGGCGTATCCACCATGCCGGTTTTGCCCCAGGACTATGATGACCGCAACCGTACGTCGCCCTTTGCTTTCACGGGCAATAAGTTCGAGTTCCGCATGCTGGGGTCTTCTCAGTCGGCGGCCACGGCCAACACCACCCTGTCGGCCATCGTGGCGGACGAACTCCTGCGCATCGCAGATGTGTTGGAAGGCGCCCAGGACGCGGAGGCGGCGGGCTGGGCCTTGTGCGACAGGATGTACGCCCAGCACAGCCGCGTGCTGTTTAACGGGAACTGTTACTCGGCAGCCTGGCATACCGAAGCGGAGCGCCGGGGGCTTAAGCAATATGCCACCACCGTGGAGGCCATCGGGGCCCTGAATGAGCCGGATGCCGTGGCCATGTATGACCGCCAGCGGGTCTATTCCCGCACGGAGCTGGATTCCCGGGTGACCCTACGATACGATGCTTACATCAAGGCGCTGCGGATACAAGGCAACACCATGCTGGACATGCAGCGCAGGCTTGTGCTGCCCGCGGCCATGCGGTGGCAGGCGGAGCTGGCGGCCCAATGCCAGGCACTGTCCGCGACGGGTGTTAGCGCCCGGCCCCAGGAGCGCGAGCTCAAGCGGCAGACCCAGGATGTGGATACGCTGCATACCCAGCTGGAGTTGCTGGCACAGCTTTTGGAGACGCTGGGGGATGCGCCGACCCAAGCCGGCGCGGCGGCGTGGCGTACGCGGTTGCTGCCGGTGCTGCAATCCATTCGCGTGGCCAGCGATGCCCTGGAGGTACGCATGCCCCGGGACCTGTGGCCGGTGCCCACCATCGGCGAGCTGCTGTTTCATGTGTAATGCTACTTCTCATTTGATTTCACGCATAGCTCGCGGATCTTTTGCCGACAGTCGTTGCTGGGCCGCAGTCAATGCAGCTGCCAGCTACGTATCGCTCCGGCTCCGTGCAAGGCGAAAATATCTCAGCCCATCTGCCAGAAATTTTATGCTTTACAGACCACTGGCCAGGTGACAAAATCCCTTGGCGATCTATATGCGCGAAATCATACGAGGACTTGTATAAGATGCGATAGGAGAAAAGCTATGAGCGAGATGGAACGACACGACCTGACGGAGCAGACCGGTAGCCGGGATGTGGCCCGAGCCGCGCTGATGATGGCCATCTCCCGCACCCGGGAGGAAGAGCGCCAGCGCCGGACGGAGTGGGAAGCCCTGCATGTGTTGGCCACCGCCGTGGATTATGGTGGCGACTTCGTGCCCTCGGTCATGCGGTTGGTAGAGCGCGCCGTGGTGGCGGCCAAGCGGGAGAATCTCATTGTCGATGCGTATAACGAAGAAGGGGCGGTAGCCGGTGCCGCCCACGAAGCCATTGCCCAGATCATGGGCAAGGCCCTGGGGCTTAACGTGGGCGGAAAGATCGGCATTGCCCGCTATGGCGTGCATATCGCTGTGGTGTTGTTCATGGGGGTGGGCCTGGTGCACCTGAACGAGGTCTGCATCGGCATGGGCCATCGGGTGATCTAAAGCGGATATCAACGCACCGCGCAAGAATGGAGAATCGTTATGCCATACAGCATCGCTATCGATGGCCCGGTGGGGGCCGGTAAGTCTACGGTGGCCCACGATGTTGCCAAGGAACTGGGTATCTTGCATTTGGATACCGGCGCCATGTACCGCGCCATCGGGCTCAAAATGCTCCGGGCGGGGTTGGATCCGGCGGATGAGGCGGCCGCCACGGCCCTTTCTGCCCGGACAAAGGTGTCGGTCGTCTTTGAACAGGGTATTCAGCGCACGCTGCTGGATGGCGAGGACGTCACCGATTCTCTGCGCACCCCGGAGGTTGGGAACGCGGCGTCTACGTCGTCCAAATGGCAGGCGGTCCGGGACTGTATGCTGGTTGCCCAGCGGTGCATCGCCGCGGGGATGGACATGGTGCTGGATGGCCGGGATATCGGCACGCGCGTGCTGCCCGATGCGACCCTCAAGGTGTTTTTGACCAGTTCACCCCAGGTGCGGGCCCGTCGGCGGTTTGATGAGATGATCGCAAAGGGCATGACGGATACCTACGAAATGGTGCTACGGGATTTGGAAGCCCGGGATGCCCAGGACACCCAGCGCGCCATAGATCCCCTGCGCCAGGCGGAGGATGCCGTGTTGGTGGACACTTCCGATATGACCCAGGCCCAGGTGGTGGCCCGCGTGATTGCCTTGTTTCAGGCCCGCATTCAGCGGCTTGCGGAGGAGGGCGAAGCACAATGACCCAGAACAAGCTCAATCGGCGCAGCGTGCTGTACACGGGGGCGCTGACCCTGCTGCGGGCGGTGTGTTATTGCCTGCTGGGTGCCAGGGCCTATGGTCGGCAATACATCCCTCAGGAGGGGCCGGTGATCCTGATGTGCAACCACATTCACGCACTGGATCCTTTGATGGTAGCGGTGTGTGCCCGCAAGCGGCAGGTGCACTTTATGGCCAAGAAGGAATTGTTTAGGCCGGGCGCTGTCGACCGGCTGCTTCGCAACCTTCACGCCTTCCCGGTGGACCGTGGCAAGTTTGACCTGACGGCCATGCGTGCATCCACATCGGTACTGAAGGCGGGGGAGCCCCTGGGAATCTTTCCGGAAGGAACCCGAGGCGATGGTGTGCAGATCGGACCCTTGCTCAGTGGTGCCGCCCTGCTGGCCATCAAGGCGGACTGCCCGGTGATCCCGATGTACATCAGCGGTCGCTGGCGTCCGTTTGGCAAGCTGCGGATCATCGCCGGTCCGGCGGTGCCCATCGACGACCTGCGCGGCGAAGGGGCCGGCAAGGACGAGACAGATCTATTCTTGACGCGCATGCGCGCAGCGATCGAGGCTTTGATCCCTATCAAGCAGATAGATTTAACGAAACCTTTATAGAAAATCCTTGAAATGTAGCAGGATTACCGCAAAGGAAGGCGAAATGAAATTAATGGTGTATTTGGGTAGGTGTCACATTTCTGGTTTTGTCTGTTTGCGGAGAATATCGGCACTGCCAGTCGCCGGACGGTAAGAGCATATGCGTATTGAAGTAGCTACGTGCGCCGGATTTTGCTACGGGGTTCGCCGGGCGGTTCAACTGGCGCAGGAGGTCGCAAAGACCCAGGAGCAGG
>JAVBUS010000006.1:0-6449 GCA_031555125.1 Eubacteriales bacterium
AGTGCCTCTCCTTCAAACTTTACGGAGCGAAAGTATATCCTACGTTAAAGTAGCACCAGGATGCATCGTCCGGCAAGTACATCAACCTTGCTGGTTTGAAGCGCGATCAAATCATAGTCGACGCGACCTGCAACAAACAAGCCCGCGATACCGGTTTCATCGAAACCAGAAAGCTCTTCGTACTGCCAAACCGCTTGTCCATTGCTTTCATTTGCAAATGCATCACAAATGGATTCATCCACAAAGCCCGCAATCTTTAATGGCACCGCGCCATCCGCAAACGAGCTGACAGAATAACACAGTATACATACCACACCGAGGATCACTCGCCTAATATCCATTGCGCCTCCACACTTGCACAGATAATAACACCAACATAATGGATTACGCTTCGCTCATTTCCAATCCAGCGCTGCAAAAGCAGCTTGGACATCCGCAGGCAAGTCTTGATCGACGATTACGGCATGCGCCACGATCCATCGGTACATATCTTGATATGCCTGAGTCGGGATCGCTAAAAATGGATAGTCTTCGAGCGGTTCTATCGGTGCATCCTTGCGAATGACCCCCATTTGATTGTATTGACTCTGCGCTTCCTGCGATGTTACCGCATCCAGTACAGCAAATGCCGCATCGCGCTGTTGGCTGGACTTGAGGATGCTCATATAGCTCGCAGAAGTGATATTGGTAGACTGGCCCTCGGCGATGATGGGCAAAGGGTACTGTGTAGAACCATCATTGATCGGTAAATAAAATGCAGTATTGGCCTGCAGCAGAAAACGCACATTTTGATCAAAAGCCTGCGTCTCCTCTATGATGGCATGCAGCGCAAGCATCTCCCTCAAGATGCCTATATGGCGATCAAACTCCTCTTGTGAAACCGACGCATATGCCAGTTGAATCATCGGTGTGAACACGCCCATGGACATAGGCTCGGCAAGAACGCGCCATGCGCCGTATCCGGGTAGTGAAATGCCGTCGCATCGCTTCGCGAAAGTAAGCAGATCGTCCCAAGTATATGGATATTGAGGCAAATACACGCCTTGCGTTTCAAGGGCCGTCTGCAATTCCGTATCGATGAAAAAAACCGTCGGCACAACGGTAAAAACCATCCCGACATCCCTTTGTGATAGCAGACCGATGTCCCCATCCAGGAGCAACTCCCGCTTGCGCTCCGCATATCCCTGAAAGTCGGTAAGCACCTCCAGCGTGTCACTCTCGACCCACTCAGCCATCGTGCCAAACGCAAGCTGCCAGTCATAATTATACGACAAAAAGACCTTATCCAGCCCATCGCCCCTATAGGCGTTCTCGCGAAGCTGAGCATACTCCTGCGGTGTCAGAAAAACTTCCTGCACGATAATGGGGGGAGTCTGAAGCGCCAGCATTTCTTTGGCCTTCGCAAAGGTCGCCAGGCCATCGAATGTCCCTTCTTCGGGCACGCCGATGCGAATCGTGACACTTTCGGCCGCAAGCGCAAAGGAGCTATAAGCAAAATACATTGTAATGCTCAACAGAAGCCCTGACAGAATAGAGAAAATAGCCAGACGAGTTTTCATGCCCGCACCATCCCTTCATTGCTCCGAAATACAGATGTGAAAGACAGATTCTTCATGGGTTTTGTAAAGTAAAAACAGAATGTGGCAGATGGTATCTTTTGTTCAGGTGAAGAGACATCCCTCTTCGTTTGGGTAACGGATACACTCGAGCTTGAATAGCTTACCCAAGTTTTCGTTGATGTTTTATACTCCTGAATTGTACACGTCAATGTGTACGTCCAATCAGTCTTGTTGCTGTACAAATTATTGTAGTAAACATGCCCCTTTTTATCCTTGGCTGTGAACGATCTGGCTGAATAAACGCTTTTCTGAAAGCAGAAAGAACCATCCACTACTCCAAGAGCCTTGGGGTTACTGGGTGAAGGGGCACCTGCAAATACGCAATCCATCGCCGTACACGAACAGAGCAGGATAAGCATTGCTGCGATAAGCCTCTTCACCTTACAATCCTCCATCTTTTTTAAGGTTTAGGACGTCCTGCCAATAATTTACCATATAAATCCTTTTTGTACATTACTTTTTGAAAAAATCAATTAAAAGATCGGCTGTTATGCTTTCGCCTCACGCACCAAAAATTGATACGCGCAGGTACTGGATAATAACAGCATAAAAGTGCAACCCTCCATCCTTGGCTGGCTGCACCCTTATGCTACTTATTTACTTCATGCCCAAAGTAATACCTTACAGGCTCACCCGCACCGTCTCCCCCGCCGGTATAGTCTGCACGCTCTCGCGCCCGCCATCCAGGCAGCAGACCCACGTCAGCGGCCCGCCGGTGACATTCTCTAGGGTCGTAGCCTTTCTGCCTTCATGCAGCACGTGGATCTCTCCGCCCCACAGCGGTAGGTGACACATCTCCGCCCAACCGTCCCCCAGGATGGCGCTGCGGGTGCGCACAGCCCGCTTCGATGCGTCCGGGCTAATGCCCATGTACCCCGACGCCATGCCGCCCAGGGCGGCGTAGGAGATCTCCGGGTACTCCCGGCGGGCATAATCCCGATGGGTCATGCGCAGCCAGACGGCCAGCGCCGCCTCGTGCTCGCCATAGCGCCAAAGGACCTCCGGCACATAGGAACGCTCCTCCACGCACAGGGCGCTGTCGTGAGCGGCCACAGCCTTGACCACGGCACGCTGTCGGGCGGGATCATCGATGATGCCATAGTACAGCGGCGAGATGGCGTTTACCCCCACATACGCGCCGCCATAGGTGCCGTCTTGCAGCAGGTAACTCTCGTACCGCTGTTCCGGCTCGTTCCACCAATGGTCGTGGAACCTGCGCCGCAATTCCGCCGCCCGTGCGGCCATGGCTGTGGCGGCGGCTTGCTCCCCGCGCAGGGCCAGCATCCGGGCCCGGGCCGCCGTGGCCGCGTACTGCGCCGCCACCAAGTCCGCCGCCGTGCTGTATACCTGGCCCAGGTCGGTCTCGTCATAGGAGGCGATGCCCCGGCGCCCCTCCTCCACCCGACGATCCGGGATACCGTCGTGATCCCGATCCCACCGGCGGATGTAGTCGTCCATGGACATGCGATGGAAGTCCTCCATCTGGGGATCGTGCAGATAGGACAGATCCCCCGTCCAATCGTACATCCGCATGGCGGTATCCATCACGTCGAAGTTGGCGGGCAGATTGTACCAAAAGTCCCCGTCGCCGGCGTAGTCAACCGGGCAAGGCGCACCGTCGAAGCAGATTTCCCAGTAGGAGCAAAAGCGCTTGGCCTCGCTGATGTTGCGGGCGAAGTGCTGCAACATGCTGCGGGTGCAATCCCCGGCGCCCAGCACCTGGGCCCCCAGGGCCTGATGGGACACATCCCGCATGCAAAAAGCTTCCCGCCCAGGCAGCGCCGCCTCATAACAAGGGCCGGCGGGACGATCCCGGTGCACATACTGCGCGGCCTGCCGCGAGGCCCAGTCAAATCCACGATTGATGGCGCGATCGCTGGTGTACAACGTCGCCCCTGCCGGATGATGCATACTCGCTTCTCCTTTTAGCCCAACGTTACCCGGGCATTCTCTGTCTCAAAAATCACCGTCACCTGCAGGATGTCCCCGGACTGCCGATACTGCGCCGCGCAACCCTCCACCTGACGCACCTGGCCTTGAAAGCCCGGCGCATACAGGGTGTACTGGACGGTCAACCCGGCAAACCCTGCCAATGTCAGGCTAGCCTGCCCCGGCTGGGCCTGATAGTCCGTCACGCTGACCATGTCCATGCTCACATGACGGTCGGAGCCCAGCAATACCGGCACATTGCCCTTTGTTTCTACTAGGGACAGCACCGTGGTATCCCCCAGCGTCAAGGCGGGCAAGGTCAGTCGGCCGCCCACCACAGGCACCGCCTGCTGCTGCCAATAGTCGAAGGCCACGTAGCTGCGGTTCGGATCCAGGCACAGGGCTTCCACGCCCAGGGCCAGGGCCTCCAGGGGCACCACGGCGGTACGCTGCAGAACGCACCAGGTACGGCCCGTGACATCGAAGTGGGTACACCACAGGGAGGCCTCCGGGGTGCTGCAGTCCGCGGTGTGGGCGATGTCGAAGCTGGCCTGCACCTCGTCCCGGCCCCGGGTGCCACAACAGGCCGGGGTGGTGTAATCGATGGGGCCGGTCTCGCCCGCGTGTACCGGCAGGCCGGGAATGGTACGGCGGATCAGGGCCAACCGCTCCTCGTCATAGTTCTCCGGCTTGTCAGAAATCATCATCAGGCCGCCGGTAAGGGCCACCAGGGACAGCAGCATCCGGGCCCACAGCACCGGGCCCCGGACGCAGACCACGTCTGGGTCGATGGTAAACAGCACCCGCTGGGCGCCAAACCACCGAGCGGTCTCCCGCACCTGCATGCTGAAAGAACCCCAAGTAGGATTGCTATCGGTGGCGATGCGCATCGCGTCGCACACGCCGATGGACTCGCTGAGCACCCCCCAGCAGGATAGATAGTACGCATCAGCCCCAATCCCGGCCCGGGCGGCCTCCATGTAGGCCCGCTGCTTGGCCCGGGCGGTGGCATCATCCATCAGGCCCAGGCGCACCGCTTCCTGCAAGCCGTCAAAGAGCAGGTGGCGCAGCGAATCGGACTTAAAGTAGGTGTATCCCGCCTGCCGAAAGGCACGGTAGTACGGCGTGGTCTGGGTCGCCAGGGTGCCGGGCTCGCAATCCAGCACGTACTGGATCCAATCCCCCTGCAGCGCGGTGCCATCGGCAGTGCGCAGGCAGATGCCCAGGGCGTCCGCCCCCGGGCCGTTGGTCAAGGTGGCATTGGTCCAGATCCCCGCGGCGAACCCGCCCCCGGTCATGGCTCCCACGATGCCCCCATGGCCTTGGGGAAACTTTTCGTTGAGGTTAAGCCAGCAATCACACACCGAACCGCCATCCTCCGGCGGCACAACCTCCTGCTGGTAACCGTCGTCGAGCTGCATGGTGCTCAGCCCGTAAGGCCGCAGACCCTGGAGCTTTTGCGCCGCCTCGGTAATGTGCTGCTGGGCAACCTCGGCATGGTAGGCCTCCCAGGAGCACCAACCAGTAATGGGTTCCTGCTTGGGGCGGAAGTCCCAGGGGGCGTGCTGCGCAAAGCCCAGATGCTGGCGATAAAAGTGTGGCCGCACCAGGATCAGCCAGGGGCGGGGTGAAAGCTGCACCGTCATCCGGGCGGTATACATGCCCGCTTCATCCTGGATCACCTTGCTCTCCTGCCAGTCGAAGGGCTGTCCGTGCCAACTGAGCAGCAAGTCCCAGTCCGGAATGTAGCAGCCGTTGACCCCATAGAGCAGCGGCGCACCCACCTGCCCCAGGATGGCCTCCCCGCTCTGGGCACGGCGGGGCCGCATATTCCACCAAGCCACCGGGGCCGATAGGGTCACCTGCACCGTTTCCGGCGCGTCCAAAGACACGCTGCCCTGTTGGGTAAAGGGCGCGGATAAAAAGTTGCCGTCGGAATGGAACCGTAGCCTGGCCTGGCTCTGGGCCGGACACTGGATGGTCAAAATATCGTGGCCGTTATAGGTCATACCTGCCACGCCACGGTCCGCATCGTACCAGGTGCGAGCATGCACCGCAGGAGGGATACGCTGGGCGGGATACGCCCGCCGCTGGCTCATCTTCTCCCAGGTAGGAGCCACCATGACCGGGCTGGTCACTACAGAATTTTCCGCCTTGGGGGTTTGCATCACGGTATCCTCCGTTATAACTAAAATCTCTGCACCTTATCCCTTTACAGCACCCATGGTTATCCCGCCCACAAAATACCGCTGGAAGAAGGGGTAAATAAAGATGATGGGCGTCACCACCACCACGGTGGTCGCTGCCCGCACCGTATCGGGCTGAATGGTGCGCATGGACTGATAGAGCTGCTGTTGATTGGCCATCTCTGCCTTGGCCGATGCCTGATTGAGCAGCCGGTACAGAATGATCTGCAGGGTATCCCACCGGCCATTTTTAGAATAAAGCAGCACGTCGAACCAGTTGTTCCAGTGGTTGACGCCGATGTACACCGCAATGCAGGCCAGCATGGGCGTGGTCAGGGGCAGTACGATGCGGAAGAAGGTCGTCAGCTCCGATGCGCCGTCGATCCGGGCCGACTCAAACACCGCATCCGGCAACCCCTGAATAAAGCTGGAGGCTAGCAGCATGTAATAGCAGCTGAACAGCGCGGGCACCCAATACACCGTAAAGGTGTTGGACAGCTTCAGCGTCTGCACCATCAGCAGGTAAGTGGGGATCAACCCGCCGCTAAAATACATGGTGATCAAAAACAAAACGCGCATGAACCTGCGCCCGCGAAAATGCCTGCAGGCTACGATATACCCCAACAGCGCGTTGCACAGTACCCCGGTGGTGGTACCCACCACCACCCGCAGCACCGAACCGACCCGACGGCGACCGAACACCGTCGCCGTCGCG
>JAVBUS010000198.1:0-3976 GCA_031555125.1 Eubacteriales bacterium
GCTCCCCCATGCCATCCTGCTGGAGTTCGGCACGCACACCACCAGCAAGGAGCGTGCAGTAAAGTCCACCGAGATGATGGCCAACGTGCTCGACAAAACACTGTATGGACAGGTGTCCGGCTCTGCCAAGGACAACACGGGTAAAGCCGCCGATACCAAGAGCGAAGGCACCACCGGCGGCGCCAAGGGCAGCAATGCGGGCACGGGCAGCGGCATCGTATGGATGCTGGTCATCGGCGCCATTGCACTCCTGGTCTTTGCCTTTATGGCCACCGGCAGCGGCAAAGCCATGCGGGAAAAAATCATGCGCAACACCAGCGAAATGACCGGCGGACTCATCGGCAAAAAGAAGGACAAATCTTAAGGCAAGCAAAAGCGGCGCCGTTGCAAGCGCCGCTTTTCATTGCCCTATTCTCGCCCCTCAACCCGGATCATGCTGTCCAGGGTCGCTATCTTGGAATCCAGGTCCTTCAGCGCCGCACGAACGGCCTGCTCATGCGCCCTGTGGGTGACAAAGATCAGCGACACGCGTTCCCCCTCCTGACCGCCCGGTCGTTGCACCATGGACGCGATGCTGACGCCATGTTTGGCAAATCGCCCGGCCACATCCGCCAGCACACCGGGTTCGTCTGCGGCGGAAAGACGAATGAGGTAAACGCACGCCCAATCGAAATCAAAGTTAAGATCCTCCGGCGCATCCGGCGTATTGGCGAAGGACGGATGCCGATGCGCGGGCGTAGTGGCGGCTATAATCAAATCCGATACCACGGCACTGGCGGTAGGCGCGTCGCCGGCGCCACGTCCGTAAAACATCATTTCGCCGCAGGCATGGCCCTGCAAAAACACCGCGTTAAAGGCGCCGGATACCCCGGCCAACGGATGCTCGTCCGGCACAAAAGTTGGGTGCACACGCACTTCCACCAACTGTCCGTCACGCTTTGCCACCGCCAGCAACTTAAGGGTCAATCCCATGTCGCGGCCACAGGCGATGTCCTGCTCCGTGATATGGGTGATTCCCTCCCGATAGATCCGGGGCATGGGCACATGGGCATGAAAAGCCAGCGACGAGAGAATGGATAGTTTGTACGCCGCATCGAACCCTTCCACGTCTGCGGATGGCTCCGGCTCCGCCAAACCCAAGCGTTGCGCGTCGAACAAAACCTCCGCATAATCCTTGCCCTCTTGACGCATGCGGGTAAGAATATAATTGGTGGTGCCATTGATGATGCCCATGATGGTATCGATGCGGTTCGCCTGCAAAGAGTCGCTCAGGGCACGGATAATGGGCACCGCACCGCACACGCTGGCCTCAAAATAAAGACCGCCGCCGTTTGCCTGGGCCTCTGCCTGCAGCAGATGCCAGTTGGTGGCCAGGGCTACCTTGTTGGCCGTGACCACCGTTTTTCCGTTGCGCAGCGCCCGCAGCAGGTATTCTGTTGCCGGTTGCTCACCACCCAAGAACTCCAGCACGATATCAATATCCGGATCGTCGATCACGTCCTCCGGGCGTTGGGTTAATAACGCCGACGCTATCGGCAAGTTGCGCACCTTGTTCACATCTCGCACCAGCACGCTTTTGAGTTGAAATCGCACACCGTCCCGGTGGGCAATCTGCTCCGCCGCGCCCGTTAGCAGGCCATACACGCCGCAACCCACGTTGCCGCAGCCTAGGAAACCAATGGTGACGGTCTTCATGCCTGGCGACCTCCTTTAAGCGTATCGCCCCGCATGTTGCGCTCATGGATGATGCGCAACCCCTTGAGCGTCAGTAATCCGTCCAAATGATCGATGACCGAGGACTCGGAGGTGATGAGCCGTGCCATCCCGCCGGTGGCAATAACCTTGGTCGCCGGATCGCCCAGTTCATCCTTCATGCGGCGCACCAAGTATTCTACCGATCCCGCAAAGCCGTAGATCAGGCCCGACTGCATGTTGCTTACCGTGGTACGTGCAATGACGGCATCGGGCTTTTGCAGCTCCACACGGGGCAGCTTGGCCGCTGTACTGACCAAGCCTTCTGCAGACAGCTTAATGCCCGGGCCGATGGCGCCACCTAAGAATTCCGCGTTGGCGGATACCACACCATACGTGGTGGCGGTGCCGAAGTCGATATAGATGCATGGCCCACCGTATAGCGTATAAGCCGCCACCGCGTTGGCAATGCGATCGGAACCCAACTCCCGCGGATTTTCATACTTGATATGGATGCCGGTCTTGACGCCGGGCACCAAAAAACGAGGCTCCTGATGAAAATAGTTTTTGCACATGTGCTCGATGGTAAAGTTGACGCTGGGCACCACTGATGAAATCATGATGCCGGACACGTCCGCCATGTTGAGTTCATGATGACGAAACAGGTTCGCCAAGAGAATGCCATACTCGTCCGATGTACGGGCATGATCCGTGTTCAGACGCCAGTATTGTACCAATGTCTCCTGGGCAAAGAGTGCGACCTTGATGTTGGTGTTTCCGATATCCATGGTCAGGATCATGAGCATCCTCCTTTACGGTTGTGATTCCTCTCGTCGCCCGCGTTTCCGGGCGGTCAGGGCGCGCATCAGCGCGGGCACGATCAGCGCCGCAGCCACCGCTTCCGCAATACCATTGCTCACCACAACGCCACCCAAAGCGGCCATAACCCCCGAACTGGCCACCCCCATCAGTTCCGGCAACCGGGGGGCATACACGATATACAGCATCGTCAACACCCCCACCGTGTTGGTCAGCGTCCCCAGTAGCGCCGAAAGGATCCAGGCCACCGGATAACGCGCCTTGCCACCCACCCACCGCAGGACGAGCTTGTACACAGCCCAGGCCAGGAGGGGGATCAATAATCGCGGAAGGATGGAGACCAAGGGGTTTATAAACAACGTGTCTATAGGGGACGCCGGGGTGAGGGCACGAAGCAGGCTGAAGACCCCAAAGCATGCGCCGAGCAGCAGTCCGGCGGAAAGCCCTTCATACAGCACCCCCACAAGCACCGGGATGTGGACGATGGTGATGGCAGGCAGGGGTGGAATCGAGATAAAACCCACAGGCGAAAAAGCAAAAAGCGCCGTCACAGCGATCAACAACGCCAACACGGCGAGGCGACGCGTCTTTGCGGCGCTGGATGGATGTCCGTACATCAATAAAACCTCCGTTCAAGTTCACAATGGATACCCGACGGGTTATAAAGGTACACCAAGCTCGGTTCGTGTCCGATACCGACTGCCGGGAAAGCTCCCTTGTGGTGATAAAAGGGCGAAGCGACTCCTT
Organism: Eubacteriales bacterium; assembly: GCA_031555125.1. GTDB lineage: Bacteria > Bacillota > Clostridia > Christensenellales > Aristaeellaceae > WQXF01. Next base: position 3,259 of record JAVBUS010000198.1, read on the forward strand.
TTGCTGTCCAACGGACATCACAGGAGCCGCTTCGCATCAATGCCCTTGCAGCATCAAAGCTTACTCGTCTCCATCCTCATCTTCTTCACCGAAGATGGCCTTGCCACAGTTGGGGCACTTGTGATCCTCTTCCATAATGACCGCATCCTCTTCGAAGACTATCGTGGTATCGCAATGCGGGCAATCGTACTCGATTAACCCGTCGGTCTCGTCGTCCTCATCCTCGTCGTCGTCATCGTCGTCATCATCGTCCAGCAATAGGTCTTCGATGGCGGAAAGATCGTCGTCGATGTCCTCAACGTACTCGTCCAGTTCCTTCTGGGCGGCCTCGATCTTGGCGACGGTGGTGGAGATGGTGCCCAGGGTATCGATGATGGCCAACAGCAACTTGCCGTTGCTATCCGCGTCGCTGATCTTCAGCCCCTCTGCAAGCCCCTTCAAATACGCAACCTGATCTGAAATCGTGCTCATGCCGATGCCTCCTCATCCTTGGATGGTCGTTCGTTATGCGCGCTCCATGTACTCGCTGGTGCGTGTATCGATGCGCAGCTTATCGCCAATGTTGATGAACAGCGGCACCATGATCTCCAGGCCGGTTTCCAGCTTGGCGGGCTTGTAGGTGTTGGAGGCAGTGTCCCCCTTGAAACCAGGCTCCGTGTCCACCACTTCCAGCACAACAAAGTTCGGCGCTTCTACAGAGAAGGCGCTCCCCTTAAAG
>JAVBUS010000057.1:0-3685 GCA_031555125.1 Eubacteriales bacterium
GGGAATCGAACCCACGTGACCAGCTTGGAAGGCTGGAGCTCTGCCATTGAGCTACACCCGCAAATGGAGCGGTAGACGAGATTCGAACTCGCGACATCCACCTTGGCAAGGTGGCACTCTACCACTGAGCTACTACCGCACAAGCTCCATATTGGTGCGGGCGAAGAGACTTGAACTCATACGCCTTGCGGCACCAGATCCTAAGTCTGGCGCGTCTGCCATTCCGCCACGCCCGCACACTGGTTTCCCAGCCGCGGAAAGCTCCACAGATGGGCAATGGTGACCCATCCGAGACTCGAACTCGGGACACCTTGATTAAAAGTCAAGTGCTCTGCCAACTGAGCTAATGGGTCATGCTGTAAAATGCCCCGAACACCACCGAGAAACACTCGGCACGAGCGATATCATAGCACATAATGGCCGCTCGTGTCAATTACTTCGCGCAACTTTTCAGTGATTTTGTGCGGTTTTGTGCGGTCATGGCTGGTTTCGCTTTCCAGTCATGTCCCTCACTTTCACCTGAAAGATGCACACCGCATCCAACACCGCATCCGGGAATGCAAAGGTGCGATCCGGCGCATAGGTACGCATGAGCAAGGCCAACCCGTGGCGCTTCTCCTCCCTATCTTGGCAAAAGGTCACGTCTCCCGTGCCCATCACGCTCTCATAGGCCATGGTATACTTGCTGGCATCCTCATTGGCCATCAAACGCGTGTTACAGGTCATCTCGAAGCATACGCGGGGATTCTGTGCCAGCATCTCCAGCTTTCTGCCTTCCTTGGCAGAGTGGAAATACAGCGTTAGCTCGCCCTCGCTCGCTTCATAGCCAAAGTTGAGCGGCACAATGTACGGCACATGATCTACCGCCATGCCCAAGCGGCACACCTCACACCGGGAGATGATGTCGATGATCTCCTGTCGATCGGTGACTTCGCGGTCTCGTCTTCTCATGTATAAGCCTGCCTTCTTTTTACTTTATGAAAACAAAATCCTGTCAGTAAATCAACGATCTTCTGACAGGACAAAATGACCTTGGCTGGGGTGGCAGGATTCGAACCTACGAATGCGGGAGTCAAAGTCCCGTGCCTTACCGCTTGGCGACACCCCAAAGGTCTTGCCTGCCAGGAGAGTTAAAAATGGGGTGGATGGTGGGAATCGAACCCACGACATTCAGAGCCACAATCTGACGCTCTAACCGCTGAACTACACCCACCACGCTGGCGCGCCTGAAGGGATTCGAACCCCTGGCCCACGGCTTAGAAGGCCGTTGCTCTATCCGACTGAGCTACAGGCGCATGCCGGGCCTCCCCAGGCGTTTCCCGCTGACAAGACAGAATGATACCATCGCTTCGCCGCTTTGTCAAGTCATTTTGCGTGGAGATCGGGGATTTTCTACCCGTTTTCTACCCGTTTTCCGGTCTAAGGGACAGAATCTGCGGCGCAAACGCACCTTCCCGAATGGTGAGCACCGCGCAGGTAGGCCGTGCCCCGCTGGCGGCACCGGGATTGAGCAGCAGAATCCCTTTAATATATGCGCATTCGCTCTGATGGGTGTGCCCAAAGAGCACAGCGTCCACCCCCGCCTCCTGCGCACGAACCAGCAGGGCGATGCGATGTATCTTCACACGCAGCAAATGCCCATGGGCCAGCAGCAGCTTTTTGCCGCAAATGTGGAGCACTTCCTCATCCGGCAGATCCGACGTAAAAACATCGTTGTTGCCGCGCACCGCATGGAGCTTGGCCGGACTGTGGATTGCGGCCAAAGCCTGCTCGATGCCCGGGAGATCCGCGGTACAGTCACCTAAAAAGCAAAGCACATCCAATGGCCCTTCCGCATGCATCTGCTGGATGGCCAGACGCGTCGTGACGGCATTCCGATGGGTGTCACTCAGCACGCCGATCCTGCACAGGGGTTCAACCTTCGCCATGGGATAAGACCTCCAACAGTTTGCTGATGGCCCGTGCGCGGTGGCTCACCCGGTTTTTCTCCTGCTCATTCATCTCCGCAAAGGTCTTGGATCCTCCCTCCGCCAGGAACAGCGGATCATATCCGAATCCACCCTGTCCCCTTCGACCGGTCAGAATGGCCCCTTCACAGGTGCCGCGCACCACCACCGGAGCCGACCCGGGCCGGACCAGTGCGACCGCCGACACGAAGCGCGCCGTGCGGGGTGAAACCTCCTGGGCCAAGTTGGCCAGCAACAGATCGTTGTTGGCTTGGTCATCCCCGTGCCGTCCGCAATACCGCGCCGAGCGCACGCCTGGGGCACCGTCCAGGGCATCCACTTCCAGTCCGGAATCGTCTGCGATGGCACCAAGGCCCGTCGCTAGGTGTATGGCCTGGGCTTTGAGCAGCGCGTTGGCTTCAAAGGTGCTGCCGGTCTCCTCCACGTCGATATCACAGCCCGCTTCCGCCTGAGACATCACCTCAAAATGCCCGCTCAGCAGCGCCCGTAACTCCTCAAGTTTATGGGCATTCCCTGTTGCCGCAACCACTTTGGGCTTTGGCGCTATTAAAGCGGCCGCATCCCCCAAGGCTGCGCGTTGGGCTGCCATCAACTGACGAATCCCCGCCTGTCCAAGGGCTATCAAAGCCTGCAGTTCCTCCATGGTACACGCGCGCTTCTCCCCCGTCCCCTGGATCTCGATGCAGCCCCCTGCGTCATTCAGCACCAAGTTCATGTCCACCTGGGCCGCGCTATCCTCTAAATAGCACAGATCCAGGCAGGGTGTGTCGTCCACCATACCGCAGCTCACCGCCGCCACTTGGCGAATAATCGGCGACTCCTTCAGCTTGCCCTGGGCCAACAATGCTTCGATTGTCTTTACCAGCGCCACAAAGGCACCTGTGATCGACGCGGTACGCGTGCCGCCGTCGGCCTCCAACACGTCGCAATCGATGGTCAAGGTCCGCTCGCCCAATCGCGAAAGATCCACCGCTTGGCGCAGCGATCGGCCGATCAGGCGCTGGATTTCGACACTGCGCCCATCCCGCTTCATAAACTCCCGCTGCTTGCGTTCCCCCGTGGAGGCCGGCAGCATGGCGTACTCCGCGGTAATCCAACCGGTTCCCTTGCCCTTTAGAAATGGCGGAACGCGCTCTTCCGCGCTCACCGTACAGATCACTCGCGTGCCGCCACAGGTAATCAAGCACGATCCTGTGGCGGTGCGCACAAATCCCGGCTCCAGCGTCAAAGGGCGCAATGCGTCGGGGGCTCGGCCATCGGGTCTGGTCATGGGCTTGTCCTCCTTATCCTAGTAAGCAACGGGAACCGATCGGTTCCCGTATACCGGGGCGTCAATCGATATCGACGACACCGGGGAAGCTTTCTGCAATCTGATCCGCCACGTTGGCGAAGGTGGCTTTCTCCTGGCCGAAGGGCAACGTATAAGGTTTTCCGTCCACCTGAATGTTCACCTGCTTGACGCCCGGGTATTGGGTGCAGGTAAGCACCAGGGCGCGAAGCGCCTGCTGACCTCCGTCGGACTGCTCAGCAACCTGCATGAATTCCTTTGTAAAGTTTACCGTCGCGGTACCGTTGTTCACCTTGACATCAATGAGTCCGGCGTCGCTGGGTAACGGCTGCTGCAGGCCACTGTCCTTGCGCGGCCCTTTGGCAAGCTCCAACATGGCGGTATTGATATCTGCGGCGGAGTAGACCATCCGCGTCACCGGCACCAGCAG